>DASVUT010000570.1:0-7462 GCA_036386955.1 Sphingomonas sp.
CGCTGTTCTCGACGGTCACCGGAGGCAGCTACCAGGGCCTCCAGGTCGACTATGACGAGGGCGACCGGCCGGCGATCGTCGCGGTCCGCGGGGACGGGGGGAAGGTGGGCGTCGAGGGACTTTCTGAAGGCACCCGCGACCAGCTCTACCTGGCGCTCCGCCTCGGCTCCATCGAGGCGGGCGCGCACAGACTGCCGGTCGTCTGCGACGACCTGCTGATCACCGCGGACGACGCGAGGGCGGGAGCAATGCTCGAGGTGCTCGCCGCCGCCTCGTCGAGCGCGCAGGTGATCCTCTTCACCCACCACGAGCACCTGGTCGACGTCGCGAGGGCCGCGATCGGCGCCGACCGCTTCGTGCTGCACCGGCTAAAGCCAACCCTGACCACGGCAGCCTGATGGAGGGGACGACGTCGATGCGGGAGCACAGAAGCGTGAAGCTGCTGACCGGGGACCGCAGGACGCGCGAGGTCAGGCACTGGGCCGAGTGGCTCCGGCGCGTGCCCGCGATCAGGCGCAAGTTCTGCCGCTGGTCGGAGGACTTCGACCCATTCCACTCGAACGAGGCGGCGAGCGTCGCCGTGCTAGCCAACGCGGCGGCGCAGGTTGGCTACCTCGCACACACCGAATACGTCGCGCTCAAGCGGCATGCGTCCCGAGGCAGGCCGTTCCGTCAGGGCCGATGCGACCTCTGGGTGGCAGAGGTCGCGGAGGAGATTTCCTGGGAGTTCGAGGTGAAGCAGCACTTCGCCGCCGCCGGGCTGCGTCCTGGGACGTTCGAGGCCAAGCTCGACCGGGCGTGGAGGGACGCCCGCGACGTCGACCGGGACGAGGCGGACCGCCGCGTCGGCTGCCTAGTGACCGTGCCGCGCTCGGACGTGAAGCCGGGTGCCGAGTTCATCGCGCACGTGGACGAGCTCAGCGCCGGCGCGGACGTGGCATTCTGCATCGCCGGCAGGTTGGGGCCGGTCTGGCTCACCTTCCGGATCGTTGACTGAAGCGCTCGCCGGTTCACTAACGCCGATCGAACCCTGCCGCGCTCCGGAGTAAGGCAGGTCGGCCCAAGCGTGGAGGAGGGGTCTTGCCCGGATCGGCGGAACTTGAGAGGTTGCGCGAGCTTCCGATCACCAAGCTCGACGACGCAGCTGCGCTCGATCACATCGCCCTCCTGATCGATGCCTCGCAGGACGCCGGCTACGGGCGCGGTGCAGACCGCGCGATCTACCTGCTCGACGAGCTCTCCAAGCGCAGCCTCGCTCCCCGGGATGGCGCTCTCCTGGAATACTTCCGCGCCAATGCATGGAGCGTGAAGGAAGAGGTCGCGGGTGAACGCGGCTCGTGGGCGTGGGAGCATCCCCAGCGCGAACAGCAGATCCTCGCGCTGTCTCGGGCGGCGGTCCACCCCGGCTTCGCCGACCTCGACCTCGTCCGATGCTGCCAGATCCTGACCAACCGCGCGGACCAGCTAGATACGGTGGGTCGCTTCATCGACGCGATCGCCGGGTGGGACCATGCGCTCGCGATCATCCCGCGGTTCGCGATGGCCCAGGCCAACCGCGGTTTCGGGCTCAAGCACTACGGTGGGCTGCTCGAGGACGACCGGCAGCGCGCCATCTTCCTGCTCCACGCCCACGACGGTCTCGCCGCCGCCAACGCCCCCGGCGCCGTATACGACTCCCATTACCCCGCCGAACTGCTCCGAAGCATCGCGGATGCCGCGGAAGCCTGCTCACAGGCCGGAGACCTCGAGCGCATCAGGGCTCTGCAGGATCTCGACGGTCCGTCGCTCGGAGTGAGCAAGGCGGAGCGCGCCTATCGCAACTGGTGCCTGGAACGCCGGCTCTTCCTAAACACACTCAACGATCTCGGGCCGCACCCCGCCGCCGCGATGGACGATCTGGTGCTGCCCCCGATACGGGAGAGCTTCGGCGACCGGCCCGACGGCCCCCTCCCGCCGCCGGTCATCGGCTTCTTCAACCAGATGAAGCAGTAATACGCCTCTGCCCGCTTCATGCTCTACGAAGGGCTGCAGGACACGCGGACGCACTACGCGGACCGGGGCGTGCAGCTCTTCGACCCCTGGACTTCCCGATGCACTCGCTCGCGACCGAACGCATCCGAACGGCGTTCCGCATCGCCTACTCGCTGCTCGACAAGGTCGCCTACCTAATCGACCATCACTGGAAGCTGGGAAAGATCCCGGACCGCATCAACTTCAAGAACGTCTGGATGGGCGAGGGTAAGCCACGCCTGCTCGACCGTTTAAAGGAATATGGGAACTGGCCGTTACGCGGGCTCTACTGGCTCTCCAAGGAGCTGTTCGACGAGGAGCTCAAGAGGACGACGGGCGCAGACGCGCGGGAACTCCACGACATCCGGAACGCGCTCGAGCACAAGTATCTCCAGGTCCAGGAGGGTTGGGCGTGGGACATCATGAGCTCGCCGCCGAACTCGCGCGGCCTCGGCCTCTCGATCGGCAGCGACCTCCTGGAGGCGAAGGCCCTGCGCGTGATGAAGACGGCGCGATCGGCGCTCATCCAGCTCGCCCTCGCCATCGGCGTCGAGCAGCGGTCGAGAGCGCGACCGGACGAGCTGGTCGGCTCCATGTCGCTGTTCGGCCTGGACGACCGGCGCAAGCGCCGAGACCCGTTCTGACGATGCCCCCGCGACCGTTGCAGGCACCGTCCGAAAGCGATAGCCACATTCATCCAGGCGTTGGCGCGTCATTGCCGAGGGCAGTCACCTTCAGGGGCACTGCAGGGGGCACGACGCGCGAGGTTTCAGGAAATCATCACGCATTATCAACAGGTTGATCGGATCAGTGTGGCTCCCTCCGTCTCCGCCATCTCAGTTCAGATTGCGCTATCGCGTCACTCGCTTGGGAGTCGGGAGCGCGACTTCGAGAGCTTGTGGGCGGACGTGTCCGCTTTGGCGCGCCGACAAGCAGGACGGGACCTAGGCTCGGGACCCGTCAAGCTGCTCGCGGATGTGGCGGTCGGGCCGACCGCGGTTCATGCTGCCGGAGTGGGGACCAAATGAGCGATGACAGGCGTCAGATGCTGTGTTCCTTCAAGCGTTGAACCGCATGGTGAGCGGCGCGCGCGGACATCGCCATGTAGGTCAGCGACGGGTTCTGGCAGCCGGAGGACGTCATGCATGCGCCGTCGGTGACGAACAGGTTCGCCACGTCGTGCGCCTGGTTGAACTTGTTGACGACCGACGTCGCCGGGTCATGTCCCATCCGGGCCGTGCCCATTTCGTGAATACCCAGGCCCACGCCGCCATAGTGCTGGTTGACCTTGATGTTGGTACAGCCCGCGACCTCCAGCAATTCGCGGGCATCGCGGCCCGCCTGCGCGATGATCGCCTGGTCGTTGGCCCCCAGGGACACATCGATATGGGGGATCGGAATGCCCCATTTGTCCTTCGCCTTGTCGCTCAGCGTGATCCGATTGTCGGGACGCGGCAGCATTTCGCCAAAGCCCGACATCGACAGGCGCCACGGACCCGGCGTGCGCAGCTTCGCTTTCAGCTCCGCGCCGATACCGGGCGCAGCGATGCCGCGCTGCCATGATTCGCGAAGGATCTGACCCTGGAAGCCGAAGCCGCGGACGAATCCGTCTCCGGGTTCGGTAACATTGCGATATTGCGGGATGTAGAAGCCGTTGGGTCGGCGACCACGGTGATAGATCGTATCGTGCCCCGGATAGGTCCCGCTCGCGCCCAGGCCGCTCAGGTGATCGGTCAGGTTGCGCCCGAGCTGATCGGACCTGTTCGCGATCCCGTACGGGAACGCCTCCGACCGTGAATTGAGCATGATCTGGGCGGTGCCGAGCGTCGATGCGCACAGGAATATCATGCGTGCTTCATAGGTGCGGCCCTGCTTGGTCTTGGCGTCGATCACGCGCACGCCCATTGCCTTGCCGGTCCTGGGATCGTGAACGATGCTGTGCGCGATGGCATCGGTCACGACGGTCAGATTGCCCGTGCGCTGTGCCGCGGGAAGGGTCGCGGACAGGCTCGAGAAATAGGCACCCAGCGAACAACCGCGATAGCACAATGACCGATATTGGCAGGCGGTACGTCCCAGATCCTCGTGAACCTTGTTCGCCTGCGTCAGATGGGCGCATCGGCCGGTGATCAGTCTGCGCCCCGGAAAGCGCGCCTGTATCTTGCGACCGAACTCGATTTCGGGTGGGGTCAGCGCCATCGGGGGCAGGAACTTGCCATCGGGCAGCTGTTCCAGGCCGTCGGCGGCCCCCGATACGCCCGCGAAGGTTTCGACATGATCGTACCACGGTGCCATGTCGGGGTAGCGGATCGGCCAATCGACGCCGTGCCCGTCCTTCTTGTTCGCCTTGAAATCCATGGGGCTCATGCGGTATGATTGACGCGCCCACATGATCGACCGTCCGCCCAAGTGATAGCCGCGGATCCACAGGAAGGGACGATCGGCGGGCGTCGTATAGGGGTGGTCGCTGTCCTTGACCCACAAATGCTTGGTCGCCTCCGAAAACGCGTAGCATTTGCTCTGAATGGGGTAATCGGCATCGATCTCGTTTTCCGAGACCATGCCGTAATGGGCGAGCTCCCACGGCGACAGCGTGTCGGTGTAATCGGTCCCGTGTTCCAGATGTCTGCCACGTTCGATGACGAGCGTCTTGAGCCCGCCCTCGGCAAGCTCCTTGGCAGCCCAGCCGCCGCTCATCCCCGACCCGATCACGATGGCGTCGAACGTCATGGCGTGTTCCTTCAAGCCGCCCAGGTGCGCGTGTCCGCCGTGATCGGCACGGCCGGCTCCCAGACGCCTGGAGCGAGTTCGTAGCGCAGCTCCTGCGTCGCGCCCGCTTCCGAATAATAATAGCCGGTCAGCACCAATCGCTTGAACTGCGCATAGCCCTGGTCGCGCCCGGCGATCAGACGCTGGTCTGCTGTCGCCAGCCAGGCGGTCCGCTCGGCCCGGTCCAGCGATGCGAGCGGTTTTCCTGTGTCGTCCCGCGCGGCTTGCGTCAGGTGGGCGATCGCCTCCCGCATCAGCCGCTGATGCGCAGGCGACGCCCAGCCCGCCATCAGCGTGTCGAGGAACGCGGGAACGCCCGCGTCCAGCGCGCCTGGCGTGTCGGTGCGCGGCATCATCGTGTCGCACAGGATCATGAGAGCGGACCGCTCGGGCGGATCGAAAAACGCCGCCGCGCGCCCCCCCGCCTCGAACGCCCAGGCTCCCGGGGGGAGCGCCGCTCCGCCGACCAGCATGATCGCGCTGCGCAGGATATCCCGACGATCGATCCTCATGCGCTGGCACCGGCCGGGCTGACGCTTACGGATCGTCCCCGATCGCGGAAGACGAGCAGGAAGATCAGCGCCGTCACCCCGGCAAGACCGGCGGGCACCAGCCAGAAATCGTGCCAGGCCGGCTGGCCGGCCGCACCCCCGTTGGCGTTATAGGCGAGATTGGCGGCCAGGCTGCCGATCACATATCCCGCGCCCCAGGTCACCAGCGCGAGAAAGGATTGCGCGCGCCCGCGGGTTTCCGCGGGAAAATGCTTGTCGACCCAGATGGTCGTCGCGACGATCACGAAGTCGAAGCACACGCCGTGCATCGCCAGTGCTAGGAAAAGGACCGGCCGGTTCGGACCATCGGCGTCGAAGCCATTGGCGAACAGCAGGTAACGCGCGGCCCAGGCGAGCATACCCACCAGCAACACGCCCTTGATCCCCAGCACGCGAAAGAACAGCGGCAGGAGCAGCAGGAAACCGACTTCGGAAACCTGACCGATCGTCTGCACGGCCGCCGCCGCCTTCAGCCCGATCCCGTCGAGAAAGGCGTTGGCATAGACATTGTAGAACGCGAACGGGATCATCATCAGCAGTGCGCAGACGATCAGCGCCCAGAAACTGCGATCACCCTCCCGGATCGCGTCCAGCCCCAGCAGCGATCCGAGCGAGACCGGACCCGACTTGGCGCGGGGCGGCACCGTCGGCAGGGTGAAGGCATAGAGACCGTAGAACAACGACGCACCGCCTGCGAGATAAAGCGGGATCGGCGTGCGTTCCGCCCCGAGCGCCCCGACGATCAGCCCGGCGACGATCCACCCCAGCGTGCCAAAAACCCGAATTGCCGGAAATTGCCGCTCGACATCGGTGATCGCGTTGAAGGCGATGGCGTTCGACAGCGCGATGGTCGGCATATAGGCCAGCAACACACCCAGCGTCGCGGCGAACATCAGCCCCGGATCGGCGCCGATCGTCGACAGCACGAACAACAATGCGCCGCCGGCCAGATGCAGCACGCCCATCACTTTCTCTGCCGAGAAATAGCGGTCGGCGATGGCACCGACGAAGAGCGGCGCGGCGATCGCCGCCCAGCCTTGCGCCGAATACATCGTCCCGACCCAGGCCTCCAATCCGTGATGGACCAGATAGGTGCTGAACGGCACGAACCATGCCCCCCACACGGCATATTGCAGGAACATCATCAACGACAGCCGGAGCCGGATGCTGGTCGTCATCGGTCGTCCTCCCCCTCGCGCGCGCTTGAGCCGGCGTCCAGTCCCAGGATGCGCCGATTGCGCAGGGCATCGGGTGCGGCGCCGGCGAAGTCGTCGAACGCCCGTTCAGCGCGGCTGATCAAGTGCGCGGCGATGAACGGCGCCCCTTGCGCCGCGCCCTGCTCCGCGGATTTGAGAAAGCATTCCCATTCGAGCACGGCCCAGCCGCGATAGCCGTGCTGCGTCAGCCGCGAGAATATGCCGCGAAAGTCGATCTGCCCGTCGCCCAGCGATCGGAACCGCCCCGGCCGCTCGCTCCAATCGGCATAGCCGGCGTACACGCCCGCGCGTCCCGAGGGCACGAACTCGGCGTCCTTGACGTGGAACATGCGAATGCGGTCGTGGTACAGGTCGATGAAGCTGAGATAATCCAGCTGCTGCAGAAGGAAGTGGCTGGGATCGTAGAGAATGGCCGCGCGCGGGTGATCGTCGACCGCTGCCAGAAACCGTTCCCAGCTGATCCCGTCGTGCAGATCCTCCCCCGGGTGCAATTCATAGGCGAGATCGACGCCTGCTTCGTCGAACGCATCCAGCAACGGCCGCCAACGGCGGGCGAGCTCCGCGAACCCCTCCTCCACCAGCCCTGCGGGACGTTGCGGCCATGGATAATGGGTGTGCCACAGCAACGCGCCCGAAAAGGTGGCGTGCGCGCCCAACCCCAACCGTCGACTCGCCTGCGCCGCCATCCGCAACTGCGCGCAGGCCCACCGCGTCCGCGCCGCCGGTCGCCCATGAAGCTCGGGCGGGGCGAAGGCATCGAATTGGGCGTCATAGGCCGGATGCACGGCGACCAGCTGACCCTGAAGATGGGTTGAAAGCTCGGTGATCTCCACGCCGGCTTCCGCGCAGATGCCGCGCACCTCGTCGCAATAATCCTGGCTCTCGGCGGCACGGGCGAGGTCGAAAAGCCTCGTG
>DASVUT010000571.1:0-6503 GCA_036386955.1 Sphingomonas sp.
AAGACCGCCGCCTCGTCATCGGTGTTCGGGATCTCGTCGGGGACGACGAACATGTTCTCGCGATACTTGCCCCAATGACCCGATTGCTCCCATTGACGCGCGGCCATGAGCTGCGGCGTCTTGACCTCACGGTAATGGGCCGCGTCGAGGCGGCGGCGCATATAGGCCTCCAGCTCGCGCCACAGGATATAGCCCTTGGGGTGCCAGAACACCGAGCCTTGCGCCTCGGGCTGGAGGTGGAACAGGTCCATGTCCTGACCGATGCGGCGATGATCGCGCTTGGCGGCCTCTTCCAGCATGGTCAGATGCGCATCGAGCTGCTTCTTGTTCAGCCAGCCGGTGCCGTAGATGCGGCTGAGCATCGCGTTGTTCTGATCGCCGCGCCAGTAGGCGCCCGACACGCGCGTCAGCTTGAACGCCTGGGGATCGAGCTTGCCGGTCGAGACCATGTGGGGGCCGCGGCACATGTCGAGCCATTCGCCCTGGCGATAGATGGTCAGTTCCTCGCCCTCGGGCAGCTCGGCGGCCCATTCGGCCTTGAACGACTCGCCCTGTTGCGTCCACCGGTCGATCAATTGCTGCCGGGTCCAGACCTCACGCACGAAGGGCTCGTCGCGGGCGATGATGCGGCGCATCTCTTCCTCGATGGCGGGCAGATCGTCCTCGGTGAAAGGCCGTTCTTTCGGCGCGAAGTCGTAGTAGAAGCCGTCGTCGGTGGCAGGGCCAAAGGTGATCTCGGTGCCGGGGAACAGGTGCTGCACGGCCTCCGCCATGACATGGGCGAGATCGTGGCGGACGAGTTCAAGCGCGTCCTTTTCGTCGCGGGCGGTGACCAGCGCCAGGTGCGTGTCGCCGTCGAACGGGCGCGTCAGATCGCGCACCTGCCCATCGATCCGCGCCGCCAGCGCCGCCTTGGCAAGGCCCGGCCCGATCGCGGCGGCCACATCGGCCGGCGTGGTCCCGGGCGCAACCTCTCGGACAGACCCGTCGGGAAGCGTGATACGGAACATCGCGGACATGGGAACAGCCTTCGCCTGGCGTTGGGAGAACACGACATCGGGGCCGCGCCGCGCGATATAAGCGAGGATCGCCGCGCCGTCACGCCTCGTGGGGCGTGATATTGTGTTACACGAAGGTCACACGAGGGTCACACTGTCGAGGGTGGTTTCGCGGCTTCGGAGGCGTGGTGGTGGGATGGGTGGTGAGCGCTCATAGGCCGGTTCGGGGTTGTAGGACAGCGCGGGCACGACGATGGTCATAAGCCGCTGTTCGTTTTGAGGCGCTGTTAATGCTCCCGGCGCCATAGCTCCTGCTGAAGCAGGAGAATGTGGTGGAAGTCGCCGTGTGGGAGCCGCTGCGAGATGCGATCGTGGGCACCGCTTATGTGGTGCTGGTCTGCGTCGCGATCGAGCACATCGCATCGATCGAGCGCTATAGACTGCGCGATCGGCTCTCGGGGTCCGTTCTCGTCCTGACCGGAACGGTGTTATCATCCGCGCTGAGCTGGCCGCTCCAGCAGCTCTGGTTCGCGATGGAGGTCGGGTTCCTCGTGGTGCCCTTGTGGACATGGGTCGTCCCCTTGGGACTTTTTGGACAAGCCTTGGCTATCCTGTTCTTCGTCATGCTCTCCGATTTTTTCAGATATTGGCGACATCGCGCCGAGCATCGATGGTTCTGGTCGATCCACAAGGTTCACCACGCTCCCACGGAGCTCCACGCGGCAAACTCGATCGGCCATCCCCTGCAGACCATTCCTGACTTTCTGTTCGTCAGCATACCTCTAAGTCTGTTTGAATTTCCAGGAGCTACGATACCGTTGGCGATCGGTTTCCTGACGAGTTTCCTGACATTCTACATACATTCGCCCATCGATTTCCATTTCGGGCCGATGCGGCGTGTCGTGGTCGACAACCGTTTCCATAGAATCCATCACTCGCTCGAAGTCCGTCATTTCGATAAGAACTTCGGGATATGCTTCAGCGTGTGGGATTCCCTGTTCGGAACCGCTCACTGGCCCAAGGCGAGTGAATGGCCGAAGGTGGGCATCGAAGGGGAGCCGCCGCCGCGCACGATACGACAGTTCCTCATGATGCCTTTCGTCTCCGGCGGGGCGATCAGTTCGGGCCAGGATCAGGAGAGTGTCGTCAGCGCAGGCGACAAGATCAACGCCAAGCCGATTGCGCGCCTTGATCCATTGCAGTGCGATCGATCTGTTCCGGCCGAACATACCGCCGGTTAGGGGCATGGTCCAAACGCGACGACGGTCGTGAACCCAGCGCGCGGCCCCGGGTGCGGCTTGCTCCCTTCAAGTGCGCCCATGAACCTGCCCGATCCGCTGTTACCCATCGCCCTGCGGCCAAGCGCACGGGCGGCGCCCTTGCCTACGCCACCCCGAACGGCACCACGCAGTTCCCTTGCGTATGGCCGATCTCCGCGCGGCCGAGATACGGCACGCCCATTTCCTTGCACCAGCGCGCGATCATGAACTCCAGCGTCTCGCCCCAGGCGGGCGTGTTGGCTTGGACGTCGGTGATCGCGCCCAGGCGGACGCCGGCGATGCCTTGGAGCTGCGTGGCACCGGCCATGGTGAAGAGCATGCGGTCGATGGCGTACATCGCCTCCGACACTTCCTCGATCAGCAGGACGTGGTCGGTCAGATCGGGCATCCAGGGCGTGCCGATCAGCGCGGTGAGGATCGACAGGTTGAACGCGGCCGCGGGACGCCCGTCGAGCCCGGGTTCCAGCCCCTGCCGATCGCGGCGGGCGAGCCAGCCGAGCGAGCGCGCCACCGTCACGTCGCCGCCGTCGCGGCGGATGTCGCTGGCCATCGGTCCGTGCACCGGACGGCCGACGCCGCGCGCATACAGCGCGCCCAGGATGAACCCCATGTCCGAATAGCCCAGATAGGTCTTGCGCCGCGCGGGCTCGCCCAATCGCGGCATCACCCGCGACAGGATGCGGTTGGAGCCGTAACCGCCGCGCAGGAACCAGATCGCATCGATGCCGGGATCATTGGCGTATTCGATGAACGCCGCCGCGCGCACATCGTCCGAGCCGGCGAAATGCCCCGCTACCGCGTCACATTGCGGGTGGAAGACCAGATCGACCTCCGGATAGGCGATCGCCGCGAAGCCGCTGACGGGGGCCTCGGCGGCGGGGTTGCCGATGCTGGCCGGGGCCAGGATGCCGATCCTCATAGTCTTGCCCCCATCATGGGCGACCGTTAGCGCGCGGCGATGGACGCAAGCAACTCTTCGCATTTTCCCCCGCATTTTCTGGTCGGCATCGGCGGATCGGGCATGTTGCCGCTGGCAATGATCCTGCGCGCGCGGGGCGTCGCGGTGGCGGGGTCCGATCGCGGACTCGATCAGGGGCGGCTGTCGGCCAAGTTCGACAGCCTTCGCGCCGCAGGCATCGCGCTGTTCCCGCAGGACGGCAGCGGCGTGGTGTCGCGCGATCAGATTGTCGTCGCGTCGGCGGCGGTCGAGGAGAGCGTGCCCGACATCGTTGCCGCGAACGCGCTCGGCTGCGTCCGGGCGACGCGCGCGGAGACGCTGGCTGCGCTGTTCAATGCCGCCACGCTGCCGATCGGGGTGGCGGGGACGAGCGGCAAGTCGACGGTCACGGGCATGATCGCGTGGATCCTGCACGCGGTCGGACGCGATCCGACCGCGATGAACGGGGCGGTGATGAAGAACTTCGTCTCATCCGACACGCCCTTCGCCAGCGCGCTGGTCGGGCAAGGCGATGCGTTCGTCAGCGAGGTGGACGAGAGCGACGGGTCGATCGCGCTGTACCGGCCCGCCGTCGCGGTGCTGAACAATGTGTCGCTCGATCACAAGGGACTGGACGAGCTGCGCCAGTTGTTCGGCGACTTCGCGCGGGCTGCGGACCATGTCGTCGCCAATGTCGGCGATGCGGAGACGGCGGCGCTGCTGGCCGGCTTGCCGCGCGTGACGCGCTTCGCCGTTGAGGGCGAGGCCGATCTGGTGGCGGAGCGGATCGCGCCCGAACCGTTCGCGGTCCGGTTCGATCTGGTCGCCGGGTCGGCGCGGCACCGCGTTCGCCTACAGGTGCCCGGCCGCCACAACGTCTCCAACGCGCTCGCCGCGATCGGCGCATGTGTCGCGGCGGGCGTTCCGCTGATCGCGGCGGCGCGCGCGGTCGAGGGGTTCACGGGGCTGCGCCGTCGGTTCGAGCTGGTCGGCACCGCTGCGGGCGTGTCGGTGATCGACGATTTCGGGCACAATCCCGACAAGATCGCGGCGACGCTCGACACGCTCCACGCGCAGGCCGGACGCCTGCTGATCCTGTTCCAGCCGCACGGCTATGGTCCGCTCAAGCAGATGGGCGGCGAGCTGGTGCGGACGCTGGTCGCAAAGCTCGCGCCCGGCGACGTGCTGGTGATGCCCGACCCGGTCTATCAGGGCGGCACCGTCGCGCGCGAGGTCGGCAGCGACTGGGTCGTCGCTGGCGTGGTCGCGGGCGGGCGTGAGGCGCATCACGACCCCGACCGAACCGATGCCGCCGCCCGGCTGGTCGCCATGGCGCAAGGGGGCGACCGCATCATCGTCATGGGCGCGCGCGACGACACGCTGTCGCTGCTGGCGGCGGACATGGTGGAGCGGTTGCGCGCCACCAGGTCCTAGTCGCCCGCATCGCCGCCCAGGTCGGCGTCGGACGGCTCATAGCCCAGGATATCGCCGGGCTCGCAGCGCAGATAATGGCAGATCGCCGCCAGCGTCGCGAACCGCACCCCCTTCACGCGCCCCGATTTCAGCAGCGACAGGTTCGATTCGGTGATCCCGATCGCCTCGGCGAGTTCCTTCGAGCGAACCTTTCGCCGCGCCAGCATCACGTCGAGATTGACGATAACCGGCATCAGACGAAGCTGTCCAGATCGCGCTGCGCCCCGACACCGGCCTCCAAGGCCCAGGCGCTGGCATAGGCCGCCACCGCCAGCAGCAGCCCGGTGCCGACCTCGCCGAAATCGGCGACGATGATCCAATGCGGCCCGTCCGGCGTGCCGCGCGACAGCAGCGATTCCAGCAGGCTCGCGCCGATCGGTCCCGCGAACGCCGATGCGATGGCGGCGAGCGATGCGAAACGGAGCCAGGGCAGCGCGTCCGCCAACGGGTCCCCGTTCCGCGCGCCCAGCCGCCGCAGCGCCAGGCCGACGCCCAGCAACAGCATCGCGAACGGCCCGTTCCTGATCAGCATGACCACGCCCAAGCCAAGCCGAACCGGCGGTTGCGCGGTATAGGCGTCGAACCGGCGCGTCGCGGCAGGCGATGCCAGCACCTCTGCGCGACGGTCCTCACCGAGCAGCCGGGCCGGCTGCAACGTCCAACCACACCCCGACTCCACGCAGTTCAGATTGGGCCCGGGTACCACCGCCGCGCTGAGTGCCCCCAGCAATGAACACGCCGCGAAGAACAGGAAGGTCGCCCCCGCGACCCTGCAGATTCGGGCCTTGCGCCGAGGAAGCGAATACACGCCAGGCATCGACTTCTTTCTGTTTGACAGTAATTTCTTGCCACCATAGATCATGTGCGTCGGCGACGCGACAGCCGATTCTGATGGGGTGGGACAGCATGCGATCGGGGTATTTGGGCGTGTTCGGCGCAGGGATGATGCTCGCCTGCGGTCCGGCGGTGGGACAGGCCAAACCCGAGATCGCGGTCGGCGCATTCGACCATGGTTCGAACTTCCACCCGCTGGGGGACAGGCTGACCTTCGACAAAGCGCCGCGCGGCGTGGTGGTAGAGGGCCAGGAGGAAGACAACACCGCGGATGTGCAGCTCGTCTATCGCACCGCGCCGCTGCGCTTCCTCCTCAAGCCGCGGCTGACGGGCAAGCTGCAGATCAACACCGCCGGGCGGACCAGTTTCGCCAGTGTCGGGGCGGAATGGCGGCAACATGCATTTCGCGGGCGGATCTATGGTCAGGTCGGGATCGGGGTGACCGTTCATGACGGGTACCGGTTCACGCCCGACCCGTTCGAGTCTGGACTAGCGGCCGATCAGGCCCGCCGGCGCTACGACATCTATCTCAGCCGGGTGTCGTTCGGGTCGCGCGTGCTGTTCAACCCCAATGCGTCGATCGGAGTCCGCCTGAACCACCGCTGGTCGGCGGAGCTGGCCTGGGAGCATTTCAGCCACCGGCAGATCTTCAGCGAGCAGAATCCCGGCCTCGACAGTCTGGGCATCCGGCTGATCCGGACCTTGGGGCGCACGTGACGATGCTCCTCGCGGCACTCCTGCTGGTCCAGGCCTCCCCCGCCCCGCCCCCGTCACCCACGCCCGACGAGATCGTCGTTCGCGGCCAGCGCGCGAAGCGGATCGCGCGGTTCCGGATGACCACGAAGACCGATCGCAAGACGGGGGTCACGCGCTGCATCGTCAAACGGCGCAGCGGCGATCCCCAACTCGATGCGCAAATCTGCGGGGCCGTCCTCGCCTGCGTTCCGGCGGTAAAATCGATGCCGGAGATGCAAGCGTGCA
>DASVUT010000572.1:0-4180 GCA_036386955.1 Sphingomonas sp.
GGCGGCGGGGGAGGAGGCGGAGGCGGCGGCGGGGGTGGAGGCGGCGGGGGTGCCGCTGGCTCGCCGAAGTTGAAGGTGAAGCCACCCAGGATGCTGTGCGAGCGGAACCGCGTCTCAAGCTGACGGTTGGCGACATCCACCAGGCGGACATTGTCGGCGTTGAAGAAACGATACTTCAGCGTCGCATCGACGTTCTGCGTGATCGGCGCACGGATACCGGCCAGGCCCTGATAGGCGAACACGGTATCCGAATCGTCGATGAAGTTGCCGCGCGTGTTCAGGCCAAGCTTGCTCTTGACGCGAGCGACACCGACACCGCCGCCGACAAAACCCTGCAGCGAGTCATCGTCGCCGAAGTCCAACAGGCCGTTGACCATGAAGCTGAGCGCCGAGGTCGAACCACCGGCCGTACCGAACTGCCCGGGAGCCGTGTTGCCAACGCCACCCGTCGTGCCAAAGGTCGGCGTCGTTACGGTCGAAGTATAGCCGTCGACGGCTGCGCGACGATAACCAACTTCGGTTTCCAGGCGGAACCCGCCAAAGTCGTAACCGATCACGCCATCCACGTCGAAACCATATTCATGGTCGACCGTGGCCGCATCCTGCGCGGTTCCGATATCGAAGTCGATGTCCTCGACGATCATCGCGCCACCTTCGACCCCCACGTACCACGACTTGTCGCGGGCGAGGGAGGGCGAGGCGAGCGCGGTGGAGGCGAGTGCCAGTACTACGGCAAGCTTCCGCATAAAAAGTCCCCTTTCTTCGTTGTCACTACGGACACGGCAAACTCACTACCCCTGGCAGAGTTTCCGTGCAAGCTGACAAAAGCCTGACCTGTGGCTCAAGAGGCACAGTTAAATGCCGGCAACGATCCGCCGTTCCCGCAGTCCCGCAAGCAGCAGCGTGAGCGCCGCCCGCGCTTCGACATCAATCACCGCGCCGCCGAGGGGGTCCGGGATGGGTGGAACGATCGACTCGAGATCCCAACCACTGCCGTCGCACCGCGCCACGGCCTGATCGGCAATGCTCCACGCCGACAACCCAGGCCGGGGCGCGACGAAGCGCCAGCCGCCCGTCGTCCACCCGGCGATCGCCCGTGGGTGCCCCGCCCAAGCCCCCGTAGGCGCTGCGCCCGCCACCCAGGCCTGTCCCGGCTTTGGATCAGCGGGCGGCGCATTCATGCCCACCGCGACGACGCTAGCGTGCAACGCGAGGTCGATCAGCGCCAACGCCTCGTTGTGGACGATCTCCTTTTGCGCCTGACCCGCGTCAATCAAGGGCAAGGCGAAGCGAGGCGTGTCCATTATACAACTCCTTGTGTTATAAGCGGAACTACGATGGATGCGGTTAGCGACTCGGCCAAAGTCCCGCGCTGCCGCACGCTCACCATCATGGCCCGGCCGCCGCGCCAGTCGGCCGCAATCGTAGCCGCGGGCACGTCGGTGTCGAGGACCAGCACATCCTCGCTGGCCGTCAGGGTGACGCGATACGCCTCGCGCTCCTCGCCCAGCGGCGAGTCGACCCCGTCCAGCCAGCGCCAGCCCATTCGGCTCCGCCGCGTCCAGGACAGATGCGTCGCCCCGTCCGCCGCGACGATGGCGCGCAGCGCCACGGGAGAAGGCGGCGCAACCGACACGCCCGTCACGAGCGCGTGGGCCTCAACCCCGCCGGGCGGATCGCCGATCCCCACCGCTATTACCCGCGCTGTGCCGCCCAGTGCGCTGACCGGCAGGTCCACCGCCCGCACGCTGTCCGCCTCGATCAGCACGAACCGGTCGCCGACGGCTTGCGTCCCCGCCGCCGCTTCGGTGCCGCGCCGCCCGCGCCACAGCCGCTCCAGCCGCCACCGATCCTCGCCAAGCGGCACCGCGCGACCGAACTGGATCAGTTCGTCCCCCACCAGCGCCAGATTCGCGCCCGCCTGCAGCGCCGACGAGTCGGCATCGCCCAGCACCATGCCCGAACCGATCGCCACCACGACCGTCCCCGCCCGGTCCTCCAGCATCGCCGGTGCGAAGCCGGGCGGCTCGACGACCACGCCGATCACCGCCGGCGCGGCGGTCGAGCCGATCTCGCGCCAGCTCGCGCCCTCGTCCAGGCTCAGCAGCAGCGCCGCCGATCGCCACCCCGCCCCCGTTCCCGCCGCCGCCACCAACAGCCGCGGCTGAGTCAGTAGGGCATCGTCCAGCGCCGGCAGCTCGACCGCATGAAGGATCGTCGCCCCCGCCATCAAATCGACCGCACCCGCCACCCGGCCCGCATCGGCCACCGCCGCGACAGCCCCCCGCGCGATCGGCACCAGCGTCGCGCGCACGCCGCCAGCCTCCACCGAAACCTCCGCGACCCGCCACACCCCAGCTTCGTCCTCGATCGCCACCCGCGCGCCCGGCACAAGGTCGATGGCGTCCAGCCCCAGCGTCACCGTGCGCCGCGTCCGCGCCACCGCCCGCGCGCCCAGCACCGCGCCCGCGATTCCCCGGGCGGCGGCGGCTGATATCACGGCGGGCAGCTCGATCCGCTCCTCGCTCCACCCCCCGCCCCGCTTGGTCGCGCGCTGCACGCCGGTCTGATAGTCGCGCGCGGCGTCGTAATGGCCCAGCGACAGCGTCGCCGGCACGCTCCCCGCTGCCGCCACTTCGCGCGTGTCACCCGTGAGCCCCCGCAGCGTTCGCTCAGCCGCCCCACCCTCGCGCCACGCCAGCCTGCCGCCGACTGGCGCAAGCCACGCCCCACTCGCCCCCGCCAGCATTTCGACCACCGCGCGCACGCTGCCCCCGCTCGCCGCGAACCCGCCCAGCATCAGCGCGCCCGCGCCCGACACCTCGCCCGCCACCGCACCAGCGATCGCACTCGCCGCCACCGCGCCCGCATCCGCCGCCACCTCGAAGGTCAATTGCGGGATGCGGTTGCCATAGTCCGCCAACGCCAGATCCTCGAACACGACATAGGCATGCCCCCGGTGCGCCGGCGCGTCCGCCCCTTCGGCCGCCGCGATCAACGGATCGACGGGCTGGTCCTCCTCACCGGTGTGCAGCCGCATCGCGCCCGCCACCTTCAGATCGCCCGCCGCACCGCGCAGCAGCTTGCCGTCCGCCCACACTCGCCCGATTGCCTGCACCACTCGCGCCGACAGCAGCACCGCAAACGACGCGGCATAGCTATACTGCGCGACCCCCGGCTGCCCCTTGCCGCTCCGCGACACGCTGCGTGTCTCGCGCAAAGGTGCCGCCCAGATCACCGTCCCACCAACGCGCATCGTCCCGAACACGCGCGGGATCGGGGTGCCATAGCTCGACGTCTGCACCGCCAGCTCGACCAGCCGCGGCCCGTCGCGCACCCCCGGTCGGAACAGCACGCCCCGATCAACGCCCTGTCCCACCAGCGCGCCCAGCGCCGCGCCGACGGGTCCGCCGACCGCCCCGCCGACCGTTGTCAGCACCAATGTCGCCATGTCAGCTCTCCGCCCGCCAGCATCCGATCACCGGCCACGGCACGACACCTGGCCTCAGCACCACGCGCCGCAGCCCCGCATCGGCATGGACCAGCCCGCCCGCCGTCCTGATCCCCAGATGCAACTGCCCTGCGCCCACCGCGCACAGCAGCACCGCGCCCACCCCGTCGCCGCGCGGCAGCACCGCATCCAGCATCGCCGCCACCTCGGCGGGCCGTCCCCCGCGCAAAGAATAGCCGCTCGGTACGGTGGTCAGTACGCCCGCCCGCGCCAGGGCGACCGCCACCACCCCCACGCAATCCAGCCCATGCACCGCGTCCCGCCCGTGCAGCCGGAACCGCACCCCCACGAGTTCCAGTGCCCGCGCCGCGACCGCGCTCATGCGCCCGGATACCGGGTCAACAGGTCGATCCCGGGTAGGAACGGCTCGCCGCGAAAGTTCACCGCGTTCGCGAAGCGCCCGGCACAGGTCGACAGCCTCTTGTCGCACCCCTCGATCAGCTCGACGAGCACGCCCGGCTGCGCAGCGAAGCGCGGTGCCTCCTCCAGCACGACGATCGCACCCGCCGACGACGCGATCGCATCGATCAGCCCGGCATTGCTCCCGCCGAACCAGCGCAGGCTCCCACCGCCATAGGCGTCCTCCACCGGCTCCTCCCCGTCCAGCGTCACCGCGACATCGTCGATCGCCACCACCCGCACGAACCGCCGCCGCCCCGCCATCGCCAC
>DASVUT010000573.1:0-2532 GCA_036386955.1 Sphingomonas sp.
TGGCGCGGTTGTTCGGGCGGTCTTTCACCGACATTCTGTCCGGCTACCGCGTCTTCTCGCGTCGGTTCGTGAAGAGCTTTCCCGTCCTGTCGGTCGGATTCGAGATCGAAACCGAGATCAGCGTCCATGCGCTCGAGCTGAAGATGCCGTGCGCCGAGGTCGAAACGCCGTATTTCGCACGGCCCGAAGGCTCCACGTCGAAGCTGTCGACCTATCGCGACGGCTGGCGCATCCTGCGCACGATCGGGACGCTCTACCGGATCGAACGGCCGGTGCTGTTCTTCGGGACGGTGGCGGTGGCGCTGCTGATCCTGGCGGGGGTGCTCGCCTTACCCCTGGGCGTCACCTATGCGCAGACCGGGTTGGTCCCCCGCTTCCCGACCGCGATCCTGGTCACGGGGCTCGTGATCCTGGCGGCGCTCAACGTCTTTGCGGGTTTGATCCTGGACACGGTCGTGCGCGGGCGGCGCGAGGTGCGGCGGCTGGCGTATCTCGCGTACCCCGCGCCGCCCGGTCGGGGCTTGAACTCGCTGGCGGGCCGCGCGACATAGCGGGTTCTCCCCACCCGCAGCAGCGAGTTTTCCATGCACAATCCGTTCGAGTCCGGCGATTTCGCGAGCCCATTCGCCCAGGCGGGTCTCGGGCTGCGGCAAACGCAGGCCGGGCTTGTCCCCATCGTCATCGAACAATCCAACCGCGGCGAGCGTTCGTTCGACATTTTTTCGCGCCTGCTGCGTGAGCGGATCGTATTCGTGACCGGTGGCGTTGAGGACGGCATGGCCAGCCTTATCACTGCCCAGCTGCTCTTCCTCGAGTCCGAGAACCCGAAGAAGGACATCTTCATGTACATCAACTCGCCCGGCGGCGTAGTGACGGCGGGCATGGCGATCCACGACACCATGCAGTACATCCGACCGCGCGTCGGCACGGTGTGCATCGGTCAGGCCGCATCGATGGGGTCCTTCCTGCTGGCCAGCGGCGAGCCGGGGATGCGCGTCGCGCTCACCAATTCACGCATCATGATCCACCAGCCTTCCGGTGGTGCGCAGGGCATGGCTTCGGACATCGAGATCCAGGCGCGCGAGATCCTGCGCATCCGTTCGCGGATGAACCAGCTTTATGCTCAGTACACCGGCCAGCCGATCGAGGAGATCGAGCGCAAGATGGACCGCGATACGTTCCTGCAGGCCGACGAGGCCAAGGCGTTCGGGTTGATCGACGAGGTATTCGACAAGCGGCCCATGCCGGCCGAGGACATGGGCACGGGTGCTTGAGCGTTCTGCCGAGCGGATCGAGCGCCGAAATGACGTTGTGGAATGCGTACCGACCGGGCTAAACTGCCCGGTCACCCCCCAGCGGGCATGGCCCGCCAAAGGATGGTTTGAATGACGAAGCTGAGCGGTGGCGACTCGAAGAGCACCCTCTATTGCTCGTTCTGCGGCAAGTCGCAGCACGAGGTGCGCAAGCTGATCGCGGGCCCCACCGTGTTCATCTGCGACGAGTGCGTCGAGCTGTGCAACGACATCATCCGCGAGGAGACCAAGTCGTCGCTCGTGTCCAAGAAGGACGGCGGCGTGCCCACGCCGCAGGAAATCTGCAACGTGCTGGACGATTACGTCATCGGTCAGAAGCGCGCCAAGCGCGTGCTGTCGGTGGCCGTGCACAACCACTACAAGCGGTTGAACCACGGCCAGAAGGGTGCCGATGTCGAGCTGAGCAAGAGCAACATCCTGCTCGTCGGCCCGACGGGTTGCGGCAAGACGCTGCTGGCGCAGACGCTCGCCCGCATCCTCGACGTGCCGTTCACGATGGCGGACGCGACCACGCTGACCGAGGCGGGTTATGTCGGCGAGGATGTCGAGAATATCATCCTCAAGCTGCTCCAGGCGTCCGACTATAACGTGGAGCGGGCGCAGCGCGGAATCGTGTATATCGACGAGATCGACAAGATCAGTCGCAAGGCCGAAAACCCGTCGATCACGCGCGATGTGTCTGGCGAAGGCGTGCAGCAGGCGCTGCTCAAGCTGATGGAGGGCACCACCGCGAGCGTTCCGCCGCAGGGCGGGCGCAAGCATCCGCAGCAGGAGTTCCTGCAGGTCGACACGACCAACATCCTGTTCATCTGCGGCGGCGCGTTCTCGGGGCTCGAAAAGATCATCGGCGACCGCTTGCAGGGCAAGTCGATCGGCTTCGGAGCCTATGTCGCGGCCCCTGAGGAGAAGCGGACGGGCGAGGTGCTGCGCCAGACCGAGCCCGAGGACCTTCTGAAGTTCGGGCTGATCCCCGAATTCGTCGGCCGCCTGCCGGTGATCGCCACGCTGGAGGACCTGGACGTCGATGCGCTCGTCAAGATTCTGAAGGAGCCCAAGAACGCCTTGGTAAAGCAGTATCAGAAGCTGTTCGAGATGGAGGAGGTCGAACTCGGCTTCACCGACGACGCCTTGGTCCAGGTCGCGCGCAAGGCGATCGATCGCAAGACGGGTGCGCGAGGGTTGCGCTCGATACTGGAGGCGATCCTGCTCGACACGATGT
>DASVUT010000574.1:0-7079 GCA_036386955.1 Sphingomonas sp.
CGGCGCGCCGCTCGCCCGCACCATCGATGCGTGGACGATCGCTATCCATCCGCGCAAGCTGATCGGCGACCCGTCGGAGGTGGCGGGCAAGCTCGCCGCGCTGATGCCCGATCGCGGTGATCAGGCGTGGTTCTACGCGCAACTGACGCGCGACGTGTCGTTCGCCTATCTTCAGCGCCGCGCCTCGCCGACCCTGGTCGAGCGCGTCAATGCCATCGGCGAACCCGCGATCGTCTTCGCGCGCGAAACGCAGCGGCTCTACCCGCAATCGACACTCGCTGCGCATGCGCTCGGCTTCCTGTCGACCGACGGACACGGGATGAGCGGCATGGAGCGTGTGCTCGATGCACAACTGACCGGCGCCGGCCCCGCCAAGCCGGTGGCGCTGTCGATCGACACCCGCGTCCAGGCGGCGATGGAATCCGAACTCGGTCGCGCGATGGGGGCGTATCAGGCGAAGGCCGCGTCGGGGCTCGTGCTCGACGTTCATACCGGCGAGCTGCTAGCGATGGTGTCGCTGCCCGTGTTCAACCCCAATCGCGTCGGCATGGCGGGCACGGAGGAACTGCGCAACGTCAACACCCAAAGCGTGTACGAACTCGGCTCCGCGCTGAAGCCGATCGCGATGGCGGCGGCGATCGAGACGGGCGTTGTGACCTCCATGAGCCGCCGGTTCGATGCCACCGCGCCGCTTCAGGTCGGGCGGTTCAAGATCAAGGACGACCATGCGCAGAACCGCTGGCTCAACATCCCCGAAACCTTGATCCATTCGTCGAATATCGCCACCGCGCGGATCGCCGACGAGATCGGCGCGACCCGGCTGCAGATGATGTTCCGCCGGTTCGGCTTCGACACCAAGCCCGAGATCGAGCTGCGCGAGAAAGGTCGCCCGCTCTGGCCGACCTATTGGGCGCGCACGACAACGATGACGACCGCCTATGGCCACGGCATGGCGGTGACGCCGCTCCATCTCGCCAATGCCTATGCGACACTCGTCAACGGCGGCATCTGGCGGCCGACGACCCTGCTCAAGCGGACCGGCCAGGTGCCCGCCGGCCGCCGCGTGCTGAGCGAGGCGACGAGCGCACGGATGCGTCAGCTCCTGCGGCTGATCGTGCTCGACGGCACCGGTCGCAAGGCCGAGGCACCGGGTTACCGCGTCGGCGGAAAAACCGGAACGGCCGAGGTCGCGCAGGGCGGCGGCTATGCCAAGAACGCCAATGTCTCCACCTTCGCCGCCGCTTTTCCGATGGACGCGCCTCGCTATGTCGTGATCGCGATGATGGACAGTCCCAAACGGGTCGAGGCCAACCAGTTTCAGACCACCGCCGCCTATACCGCGGCACCCGTGGTCAGCCGCGTGATCGCGCGCACCGGCGCGATGCTGGGCGTCATCCCCGACGAACGCCGCGACGTCGACATCTCCGACCTCACGCCCTTGTTGTGGCGTGCGCCGGGTGAAACCGGATCGCACGGCGAGTGAATGATGCTCCTTTCCCTGCCGTCACCCTGAACCTGATTCAGGGTCCATGCGATGCCGTCGGCCGCGGGCATGACGCGGGTGTTGTCGCATGGATGCTGAACCAAGTTCAGCCTGACGAGGGTATGGGAGAGAGGCGATGAAACTCTCCGCTCTCATCCCCACCGCTCAGGACACCGCCGTCACCGGCTTCGCGATCGACCACCGCAAGGTCGCGCCGGGCTGCGTTTTTGGCGCCTTCCCGGGCGCGCGCGTCAATGGCGAGGACTTCATCCCTGCTGCCGTGCAGGCCGGCGCGGTGGCTGTGGTTGCACGGCCCGAGGCGGCGGTCGAGGGCGCGGTCCATGTCGCCGCGGCCGAACCACGCGCAGCCTTCGCCCGCCTCGCCGCGCGCTTCTTCGCGCCCTTTCCGGCCACGACGGTCGCCGTCACCGGCACCAACGGCAAGACCTCGACGGTCGAAATGGTCCGCCAACTGTGGCGCATGGCCGGCCACCACGCCGCCTCGATCGGCACGCTGGGCGTCACCACCGCCGACGACCGTGTCGTGACGGGGCTGACCACGCCCGATGTCGTCACCTTCCTGTCCAACGTCGCCGGGCTCGCTCGCGAAGGCGTGACGCACCTCGCCTTCGAAGCGTCGAGCCATGGCCTCGACCAATATCGCAGCGAAGGCGTGCCGGTCACCGCGGCGGCCTTCACCAACCTCAGCCGCGACCATCTCGATTATCACGGCACCATGGAGGCGTATCTCGCCGCCAAGCTACGCCTGTTCCGGGAGGTGCTGGGCAGCAACGGCACCGCGGTCGTCTGGGCCGATGATCCGGTCGCCGAACAGGTCGTCGAGGCGGCGGGCAGGGCGCGTGTCCTGACCGTGGGCCAGGGCGGCGGCGCGCTGCGCCTGGTTGAGCGCGCGCCGACCGCGCTGGGTCAACGGCTGTTGATCGAGGTGGAGGGCAAGCCTCACCCGGTCACGCTACCGCTGATCGGCGCGTACCAGGCCGCCAACGCGCTGGTCGCTGCGGGGCTGGTTATTGCCACCGGTGGCGACGTACCCACGACGCTGGCGAACCTGTCGCGGTTGCAGCCCGTGCGCGGCCGCCTGGAACGCGCCGCGATCACGCGCGCCGGTGCCCCGGTCTATGTCGATTATGCGCACACCCCCGATGCGCTCGACGCCGCCATCGCCGCGCTCCGCCCGCATACCTCTGTGCGGCTGATCCTGGTGCTGGGCGCGGGCGGCGACCGCGACGCCGGCAAGCGCGAACCCATGGGCCGCGCCGCGCTCGCCGCCGATCACGTCATCGTCACCGACGACAACCCGCGCTCCGAAGACCCCGCAGCGATCCGCGCCGCCGTGCTCGCCGGCGCGCCCGGGGCAACCGAGATCGGCGACCGCCGAACGGCCATCGCCGCCGCCATAGCCGAGGCTAGCAGCCACGATGTGGTGCTGATCGCGGGCAAGGGTCATGAACAGGGCCAGATCGTCGGCGACCTCGTGCTGCCGTTTGACGACGTGCAGGTCGCGCGCGAATGTGCGGCATGACCCCGCTCTGGACCTCCGCCGAGATCGCCGCCGCGACCGGCGGCACCGCGTCCGCCGACTTCGATATCACCGGCGTCGCCTTCGACAGCCGCGAAGTGGGGCCCGGCGACCTGTTCGTCGCGCTGAAGGGCGGTGCCACCGACGGCCACCGCTTCGTCGCGCAGGCGATGGAACAGGGGGCCGCCGCGGCGCTCGTGTCCCACCCGGTGGACGGGCCGCACATCCTGGTCGCCGACACCACCGCCGCGCTGGACGATCTCGGCCGTGCCGCGCGCGCGCGTATGACCGGCGTCGTGATCGGGGTCACCGGCTCGGTCGGCAAGACCGGCGTGAAGGAGGCGCTGTACGCCGCGCTCGATCGCGGCTGGCGCGGACGGGTGCACCGCTCGGTCAAGAGCTACAACAACCACACCGGCGTTCCGCTCAGCCTCGCGCGCATGCCCCGCGACAGCCGCGCCGCCGTGTTGGAAATGGGCATGAACCATCCGGGCGAGCTGGCCGCGCTGACGCGCCTCGTCCGCCCCCACATCGCCATCATCACCGCCATCGCCCCGTCGCACATCGAATTCTTCCCCGACGAAGCCGCCATCGCCGACGCGAAAGCCGAGATATTCCAAAGACTTGAACACGGCGGCACTGCCATCGTCCCCTTCGACAGCCCCCACCGCGACCGCCTCCTGGCTCAAGTTCCCGCACACGCCATAAGCGCGACCTTCGGGAAGTTGGACGGCGCCCAGGTCCGCGCGATCGAGGCCGTCCGCCTCAAGACGGGCGGCAGCTTCGTCACCGCCCGCGTGCGCGACCGCGAACTCAGCTTCACCGTGTCGCAGCCGGGCGCGCACTGGGTTTCCAACGCTCTGGCGGTGCTCGCCGCGGTCGATGCCGCGGGCGCCGATCTCGGCCTGGCCGGCCTCGCGCTTGCCGATCTGGGCGGCCTGCCTGGTCGCGGTGCCCGGCGCACGATCCCGGTCGCGGGCGGCGAGGCGCTGCTCATCGACGAAAGCTACAATGCCAGCCCCGCCTCGATGCGCGCCACACTGGCGGTGCTCGCGCATGAACCCGGACGCCGTGTCGCGGTGCTCGGCGACATGCGCGAACTGGGGGCGCTGTCCGCGGGCTATCACGCCGAACTCGCCGGCCCGCTCCTCGACGCGCGCGTCGAACTGGCGCTGCTCGTCGGTGAAGCGATGGCACCGCTCGCCGCCGCGCTTGAGGATCGGCTGGACTTCGTCCATGTGCCCGACGTCGCCGCCGCGCTCGAATGCTTCCCCTCCATGATCCGCGCGGACGATGCGATACTCGTCAAGGGATCGAATGGGGTAGGGTTGTCGCGGCTGGTCGCGGCACTCGGGGACAAGGCCTAGATGCTCTATTGGATCGCGGAGCAGCTGGAATTCACCAGCGTCCTCAACCTCATCCGCTATCAGTCGTTTCGCACCGGTGCCGCGGTCGCCACCGCGCTGCTGATCGGGTTGCTGATTGGCCCCAGGTTCATCGGCTGGCTGCGCGTGCGCCAGGGCAAGGGGCAGCCGATCCGCGCCGACGGGCCGCAGACCCACCTCGCCAAGCGGGGCACGCCGACCATGGGCGGGCTGATGATCCTGACCAGCATGACGCTGTCGATCCTCTTGTGGATGGACCTCACCAACCCGTTCGTCTGGGCGTGCCTGTTCGTCACCCTCGGATTCGGCGCGATCGGTTTCCTCGACGATTACGACAAGGTCCGCAAAGCATCGACCGCAGGAATCTCGGGCCGCACCCGGCTTTTCCTCGAATTCGTGATCGCGGGCATCGCCGCTTGGATCATCATGGGGCAGAACGGCAGCGGGCTGTTCCTGCCCTTCACCAACCGCATGTACATCGAACTGTGGTATTTCTACCCGGTCTTCGCCGCCTTCGTGATCGTGGCGTTCGGCAATGCGGTGAACCTGACCGACGGGCTCGATGGGCTGGCGACGATGCCGGTCATCATCGCTTCGGTCGCGCTGATGGTCATCGTTTATCTGGCCGGCAATGCCGTGTTCGCCAATTACCTCGGCATCCAGCACGTCGCGCGTGCCGGCGAGCTGGCGATCTTCTGCGGCGCGGTGGTCGGCGCGGGGCTGGGCTTCTTGTGGTACAATGCCCCTCCGGCCGCGGTGTTCATGGGCGACACCGGCAGCCTGGCGCTCGGCGGCGCGCTCGGCACCATCGCGGTTGTCGCGCACCATGAACTGGTGCTGGGGATCATCGGCGGACTGTTCGTCGTCGAGGCGCTCAGCGTCATCATCCAGGTCTTCTTCTACAAGCGCACGGGCAGGCGCGTGTTCAAGATGGCCCCGATCCACCATCATTTCGAACAACTTGGCTGGAGCGAGCCGACCGTCGTCATCCGCTTCTGGATCATCGCCTTCGTGCTGGCGCTCGCGGGCCTGTCGACGTTGAAGCTACGGTGATCACGAGCAGCGCTTGGGCTGGAAAACGGTATGCGGTGCTCGGGCTCGCGCGTTCGGGCGCGGCGGTATCGCGCTCGTTGCTCTGCACTGGTGCCGAAGTTGTTGCATGGGACAGCGACGGTGAGAAGCGCAACGCTCAACTCTGGAGCAGGACCGACGAGAAGCTGGAGGTGCGCAAGTTCGACGATCTCGTCGGATTTGACGCCCTGATTGTCTCTCCCGGAGTGCCGCTCAACACGCACCCGCTCGCGACCAAAGCGCGCGACGCCGGCGTACCGATCATCGGCGACATCGAGCTGTTCGCCCAAGCCCGCGCCGAACTCCCGCCGCACAAGGTCGTCGGAATCACGGGCACCAACGGCAAGTCGACGACCACCGCGCTGGTCCACCACATACTCCAGACCGCCGGCATCCCGTCGCTGATGGGCGGAAACATCGGCTTGCCGATCCTCGGCGTGGATCCGCTTCCACCCGGCGGCGTCTATGTGCTCGAACTGTCGAGTTATCAGATCGACCTGACGCATACGCTCGATTGCGATGTCGCCGTGCTGCTCAACATCACCCCCGATCACCTCGACCGCTATGACGGCTTCGACGCCTATGCCGCGGCCAAGGCACGGCTGTTCGCGATGCAGTCGCCCGAGCATGAGGCGGTGATCGCGATCGGCGATACGCCGTCCTACGCGATCGCACGGTCGCTGAGCGCACGCGGAGAGCATCTGACCAAGATCGCGCCCGGCACCTGCATGGACCAGTCGCGCTGGCCCGCGCTGCAGGGCCCGCACAACGCCCAGAACGCGCTCGCCGCCATCGCGGTCGCGCGCGCGCTCGGCGTGGCGGAGGGGGACATTGATCGCGGGCTGGAGAGCTTCACCGGCCTGCCGCACCGCATGGAACGCGTCGCGACGGTCGCCGGCGTCACGTACGTCAACGACAGCAAGGCCACCAACCCCGAAAGCACCGCGCCCGCGCTCGCCGCGTTCGACCGGGTGCACTGGATCGTCGGCGGCAAGCGCAAGGGCGACGATCTGGACGCGTGCTTGCCCCATCTGGGCCACGTCGCGGCCGCATACACGATCGGCGAGGCGGGACCGTTGTTCGCGGAGATCCTGCGCGGTAAGGTTCCCGTGGTCGAAGCGGAAACGCTGGACGACGCCGTCGCGCGTGCCGCGGCGGCGGCGGCGGTGGGGGACGTCGTGCTGCTGTCCCCGGCCTGCGCGAGCTTCGACCAGTTTCGCGATTACGAGCACCGGGGCGCAGCGTTTCGCGCTGCGGTAGGAGGATTGGCATGACCGAGGCGGTGGCCGATGGCGGTCTGATCTCCCGCGTGCGGGGGCGTGGCGGGCGCGGTGATCGCTCGCCGCTGGGCACCTGGTTCTGGGACATCGACCGGATGCTCCTGCTGCTGACCTTGTTCCTGATGGCCATCGGGCTGATCGCGGTCGCCGCGGCGAGCCCTGCATCCGCCGCGCGCTATTCGGGCGAGCACTACAAGTTCCCGCCGCTGTATTTCTTCTGGCGGCAGTTGATGTGGCTGGGCGTTTCGTTGCCCGTGCTGTTCACCGTGTCGATGTTGCCGGTGGCGACAGCGCGGCGGCTGGCGCTGATCGGGGCGGGC
>DASVUT010000575.1:0-2889 GCA_036386955.1 Sphingomonas sp.
TGCGCGGCGACGATGTCGCCAAGGTCTACGGGAAGGGGAACGAGCGGCTGCTCGTGTCGCGCTAGGCTGGCCATGGACCGGCGTTAGACCATAGTGGCGTGCCGGGGAAACAGCGGTTATCGCGGCCCCATGAAGATCGCATGGATCGGGACGGGCGTCATGGGCGCGCCGATGGCGGGGCATCTGATCGCCGCCGGGCATCAGCTCGTCGCCTATAACCGCACGCGGGCCAAGGCGGACGCCTGGGCGGCGCAGCACGGCGGCGATGTCGCGGGCACGCCGGCGCAGGCGGCGCGCGGCGCGGGCGCGGTGATCACCTGCGTGGGCAATGACGACGATCTGTCCGACGTGACGCTGGGCCGGTACGGCGCGTTCGAGGCGATGGACGAGGCGGTCGTGTTCATCGACCACACCACGGTGTCCGCGACGATCGCGCGGCGGCTGGCCGGGGAGGCCGAGGCGCGCGGGTTCCTGTGCGTCGACGCGCCGGTGTCGGGCGGGCAGGCGGGGGCGCAGGCGGGTACGCTGTCGATCATGTGCGGCGGAACCAAGCCCGCGATCGCCGCGGCGACGCCGATCATGCAAGCTTACGGCGCGCGCATCGTCCATGTCGGCGATGCCGGCGCGGGGCAGCAGGCCAAGATGGCGAACCAGATCGCGATCGCCGGCGTCATCCAGGGCGTGGCCGAAGCGTTGCGGTTCGCGCAGAAGAGCGGGCTCGACACCGCGGCCGTGCTGGATGCCATATCGGGCGGCGCGGCGCAGAGCTGGCAGATGGTGAACCGCTGGGGGTCGATGAGCGAGGACCGCTTCGACTTCGGCTTCGCGGTCGATTGGATGCGCAAGGACCTGGGCCTCGCGCTGGCCGAGGCCCGCGCCAATGGCGCGGTGCTGCCGGTCGCGGCGCTGGTCGATCAATTCTATGCCGAGGTGCAGGCAATGGGCGGCGGCCGCCAGGATACGAGTGCATTGGTGCGGAGATTGCCGAAGTGACTAAGTCTTCTTTTAGGGGCTTGCTGGCGGCCCTCCTGGCGCTGATCTTCCCCACCCCCGCGTTCGCCGATGCGCTGGTCGACAACGTCAACGGCATCACGCTGGACGCTGACGGCAAGGTGGTGCGGTTCACGGGGCTGGTGCTGACGCTCGACGGCAAGGTCGTCCGGCTGCTCACGTCCAAGGACAAGCGGCCCGAGAAACCCGATTGGCGCGCCGACATGAAGGGCCGCGTGCTGCTGCCCGGCTTCATCGACGCGCACGGGCATGTGATGGAGCTGGGGTTCCGCGCGCTCGAACTCGATCTGTCGGGGACCAGGTCGCTCGACGAGGCCAAGGCGCGGATCGCGGCCTATGTGCGCGCGAACCCCGAGCGCAAATGGGTGCTGGGCGGCGGCTGGAACCAGGAGGTCTGGGGGCTGGGCCGGTTCCCGACCGCCGCCGATCTCGACACGGTGGTGTCCGACCGCCCCGTGTTCCTCAGCCGTGCCGACGGCCATGCGTCCTGGGCGAACAGTGCCGCCATGCGCGAAGCGGGCGTGACGGCGCGCAGCGTCTCGCCGCCGGGCGGGCGGATCGAGAAAACGGGCGCGCAGCCATCGGGCGTGTTCGTCGACGCGGCGCAGGATCTGGTGCGCAAGGCCGTGCCCGTACCCCTCGCCAAGGACCGCGCCGCGGCCTTCCTGAAGGCGCAGGAC
Organism: Sphingomonas sp.; assembly: GCA_036386955.1. Lineage (GTDB taxonomy): Bacteria > Pseudomonadota > Alphaproteobacteria > Sphingomonadales > Sphingomonadaceae > Sphingomonas. Next base: position 1,692 of record DASVUT010000575.1, read on the forward strand.
CAGTTGCTGTCGTTCGGCATCACCGCGACCGCCGACATGGGCACGACGCTGGACGAATGGATGACGTACCGCCGCATGGGTGACATCGGCGCGCTTCGCGTGCGGATCATGAGCTATGGCGGCGGCATCGACGATACGGTGCGGATCGGCGGCACCGGCCCGACGCCGTGGCTGTACGATGAACGGCTGCGGCTGGTGGGCGTCAAGCTGTACGGCGACGGCGCGCTGGGATCGCGCGGGGCGTGGCTGAAGGCACCCTATGCCGATGCGCCCGGTCAGACGGGGCTGGGTTTCATGTCCGACGACGTGATCCGCAACCTGATGAGCCGCGCGGCGATGGACGGGTATCAGGTGGCCGTCCACGCGATCGGCGACCGCGCCAACGCGCAGGTGCTGGGCGCGATCGAGGAACTGGGCGAGACGTACAAGGGCGATCGGCGCTGGCGGATCGAACATGCGCAGATCGCCGATCCTGTCGATCTGGCGCGCTTCGGCAAGGCGGGCGTGATCGCCTCGATGCAGCCCGTCCACCAGACCAGCGACCGGACCATGGCGGAGGCGCGGCTGGGCCCGGCACGGCTCGGCGGGGCCTATGCGTGGCGATCGATGCGGGCCAACGGCGCGCGGCTGGCGTTCGGGTCGGATTATCCGGTGGAAAGCCCCGATCCGTGGGCGAATTGGGCCGCGGCCTTCATGCGGCAGGGCCCCGACGGTCAGCCCTTTGGCGGCTGGCGGCCCGAAGAAGGCGTCACGCGCGAGGAGGCATGGCGCGCCTTCACGGGCGACGCGGCCTATGCCGGCTTTGCCGAAAAGCAGTTCGGTCGGCTGGCGGAAGGGCAACGCGCCGACTTCATCGTCGTCGACCGCGACCCGATCCTGGCAAGCCCGACCGAACTGCGCGCGACCAAGGTGGAGGAAACCTGGGTCGGCGGCGTGAAGGTTTGGACGAGGCGGTAAAGCGCTCCGTCGCGTCATGCTGAACTCGTTTCAGCATCCAAGGCGCTGGCCAGTGACCAGGGGGTGACGGCGGCGACAGGAGTGCCGCGGAGCCGAAGGGGCCCGACGTATTCGCCAACGGCATACCCGCCGCGGCGGGAGCGCCATGGATGCTGAAACGAGTTCAGCATGACGGATGTTTTTGCGCGACCCTTGTCCCCACGCTGAACTTGTTTCAGCATCCATGGCGCGAAGCGTTCGG
>DASVUT010000576.1:0-3791 GCA_036386955.1 Sphingomonas sp.
TTGCGGTCTCGACCGCTATCTTGGTATTACCTAGTCGAGCCGACCCGCTCGTTTTACCTCGCGTGGCCTAGCGGCTATCTCGCTATTGCTTTTTTCGTGTTCACCGCGGGGCTCATCGTGCTCCTCGTGAGCGCAATGAACAGTGCCTATTCGCGGCTTTCCGCCGTGGAGCGGGACCGCGCTCGGCTGAACGAGCGGCTGGAACAGCGCGTCGAGGAGCGGACGCGCGAACTCCGGATCGCAAACGACGAATTGCACGCCGAGATCGTGGCGCGGAAGGAGGCGGAAGGTCGCGCAGCGCAGCTACAGCGCTTGGAGGCGGTCGGCCAGCTCACGGGTGGCGTCGCTCATGACTTCAACAACATGCTTAGCATCATCATTGGCAATCTTGAGCTTGCCGAAATGAAGCTGAGGAAAGGCGGCGTCGACATCGTCCGGCACATAGACGGAGCGATGGACGGCGCGCGCCGGGGCGCGACGCTTACTCAACGCCTGCTCGCCTTCGCGCGCAAGCAGCCCTTGGCTCCCGTGATCACCGACGTAAACGGCGTGGTCGCGGGCATGTCCGAGCTGCTCCGCCGCGCGCTCGGTGAGCACGTCGAAATCGAATGCGTGCTCGCGGGCGGCTTGTGGCGAACCTGCATTGATCCGGGCCAGCTCGAGAGCGCGGTCGTGAACCTCGCGGTCAATGCCCGCGACGCTATGCCTAATGGCGGCAAACTCACGATCGAGACGATGAATACGCATCTTGACGAACGGTACGCAGAAGCGAACCCGGATGTGACGGCGGGGCAGTATGTCGCGGTAGCAGTCACCGACACCGGCACGGGTATGCCGACCGAAGTCGCCGCCATGGCATTCGAGCCCTTCTTCACGACCAAGGAGGTAGGACGCGGCACCGGGCTGGGGCTCAGCCAGATCTACGGATATCTAAAGCAGTCCGGGGGGCACGCAAAAATCTACTCCGAACCCGGCCACGGCACCACGATCAAGCTCTACTTCCCTCGTCATGTCGGCACGGAGGAAGAGGTCCAGTCAGGCATGGTGCCGGCAGCGGAACCGAGCAGGCCAGGCGGACGGGCTGTGGAGGTGATCCTCGTCGTGGAGGATGAGCCCGGCGTGCGTTCCGCGACGACCGAAGCGTTGCGGGAGCTGGGCTACTCTGTCGTGGAGGCCACTGATGGCCCGAGTGCATTGCGCCTGCTTGCACAGCACCCGGATATAACTCTCTTGTTCACCGACATGGTCATGCCCGGCATGACCGGGCGCGAACTCGCCGATCAGGCGCTGTCGCGGAGTCCCGGCCTGAAGGTCCTCTACACTACCGGATATACGCGGAACGGCATCGTGCACGGAGGTCGGCTCGACGCGGGCGTCGAGTTGCTACCTAAGCCGTTCGGTATTGACCAACTCGCCCGCAAGGTCCGCGCAGTGCTAGACGGTCCTCAAGCCCAAGGGTGACCCGCCGATTTTCAAATCTGAACAGTGCTTGGCAACAGGCATGTCGTGAGCGTTGCGGCGGGCCCCTGTTCGAACACGCCCCTGAGCACAGCCTCACAGCGCGGATCGAGCATGCAGTTGATGGACTGTCCGGCTAGACTCTGTGTGGTCTCCGTGCCGTTTTGCAGCTACTGATCTGAGTTATGGCCGACCCTCTACCGATCGCCATGCCAGAAGAGCAGCGGTTGGCGGCGCTTGCCCGCTATCAAGTCATTGATACGCCGCGCGAGAGCGGGTTCGATGATCTCGCGGCGCTCGCCTCTCACATCTGTGGCACGCCAATCGCGGTCGTGAACCTGATCGGCGACGGCAGGCAATGGTTTAAGGCCGAGGTCGGGCTCGGCGTCGACGAAACGCCGCTCGACACGTCGTTCTGCGCCACGGCGATCCTCGAAGAAGATTTCTTGCTTGTTCCCGACGCGACGAAGGACGAGCGGTTCGCGTGCAACCCGCTGGTGACCGCCGAACGGGGATTGCGCTTCTACGCCGGGGCGCTTCTGAAAACGCCCGAGGGTTTGCCGATCGGCACACTGTGCGTGCTCGACTATGAGTCGCGTTCGCTTAGCGAGGCTCAGCAGCACGCGCTTCGTCAGCTTGCGCGCCAGGTGATGGCCCAGCTCGAACTTCGCCTCGCGCTTCTCAATCGCGAGGAGGCGAACGCCGAGCTGGAGCGCCGCGTCGAAAACAGCGTGCGGGAGCGGGGCCAGGCGCAGATCGAGCGCGACCGCGCATGGGCCCATTCACAGGATCTGCTCGCCGCCGTTACGCCCGACGGGTCGTTCGCCGCCGTCAACGGCATGTGGACGACGCTTCTGGGATGGGAGGAGCAGGAGTTGATCGGGCGCTCCTTCCCCGAGTTCACGCACCCTGATGATCTCGCCGGCACCCTTGTCGCGTTCGCCGGGATTCTCGAGGTCCCTCTGACGACCCCGTACGAGTATCGGCTGCGTCACAAGGACGGTGGCTACCGATGGTTTGCCTGGACGGGATCGTCCGATGGCGACCGTGTCTACGCCATCGGCCGCGCGACGACGGCGCAGCGTGAGCAGGCCGAGGCACTCGCGATGGCCGAGGAGGCGCTTCGGCAGAGTCAGAAGCTGGAGGCGATCGGGCAGTTGACCGGCGGCGTGGCGCACGACTTCAACAACCTGCTCACCGTGATCCGCGGCTCGGTGGACCTTCTGCGCCGCGGCGACCTGACCGAAGCCAAGCGCGCGCGCTATGTCGAGGCGATCGGCGACACGGCCGACCGCGCGGCGAGGCTCACCGGCCAGCTCCTGGCCTTCGCACGACGCCAGGCGCTCAGCCCGGAGCTATTCGATGTGGGCACTTCGCTGGGCGAAGTGTCGGCGATGCTGCAGACCATGACCGGCTCGCGCATCACTCTCGAGCTGCAGGTGCCCGACCAACCCTTTTTCATCGTGGCGGACAGGAGCCAGTTCGACACCGCGATCGTGAATATGGGTATCAATGCACGGGACGCGATGAACGGCCAGGGCAAGCTCACTATTGCGACCGGCCCGGTGTCAGGCATCCCCGCGATACGCGGCCATGCCGCCGTCGCAGGCGACTTCATCGCGGTGATGGTCGCCGACACTGGCGCGGGCATTCCGCCCGAGCGGATCGGCCGCATCTTCGAGCCGTTCTTCACGACCAAGGGCGTCGGCGAAGGAACGGGCCTCGGCCTGTCCCAAGTGATCGGCTTCGCCAAACAGTCCGGCGGCGATATCCGGGTGGACAGCGTGCCTGGCCAAGGCACGACTTTCACGCTTTACCTTCCTCGCGCACATCCCGAAGCGGAGCCGCAGCAGCAGCCGCATCAAAGCGATGAGGACGAGCGCGTGGGAGGCGACGGGATCTGCGTCCTGGTCGTGGAGGACAATGAGCAGGTCGGCCGTTTCGCCACGTCGGCGCTGAACGAGCTCGGCTACGAGAGCGAGCTCGCGACCGACGCCGTGAACGCGCTGGCCATGCTCGACGCCCAACGGGGCAGGCATCACATCGTGTTTTCCGATGTGGTCATGCCCGGCATGAGCGGGGTCGAGTTCGGACAGGAAGTCCGTCGCCTCTATCCTGATATACCTGTCATCCTGACCAGCGGGTATAGCCACGTGCTCGCACAGAACGGCCTTCATGGGTTCGAGCTGCTGCACAAACCCTACTCGGTGGAGCAACTATCGCGCGTTCTTCGCAAGGCAGTGGCGTGGCAGGCCGCGCGCCGCGAACAGAGTTAGTGTTCAACCGTTTGGTTGCGCTGAACGGACCCGAGGCTTCCAGCCGGGTGTATTTGC
>DASVUT010000577.1:0-2304 GCA_036386955.1 Sphingomonas sp.
GCCGCGGTGGTATTCGGCCAGGAACGCCAGCGCGCGGCGGTCGAACGGCGAGAGGTTCAACGCGGTCGTGCCGGCGATCAGTCGGGCGCCTTCGGTTGGGTGGTCCTTTTCACTGACGCTGCGGCCGATGTCGTGGGTGAGCGCGCCGAGCCGCAGCAAACGGTATTCGCTGCGGCCCAGGCCCAGCAGCGGGCGGGTGAGCTCGAACAGCCGGGCCGCGATCGCCAGCACGCGGCGCTCGTGCCGCGAATCGCCGAGCTTCCGCTGCACCCAACGGGCGGCAGCGGTTTCGCAGTCCGTCGCAAACAGGCCTCGGTTCATCGTCATCGCTGTGACACTCTAGTCAGTCCGACCGCTTCCGTGCACGAAAGATATTATCGGCATTTTTGCGGTTGTCGCGCTAAAGGGATGTGAGCGATAGGTCAATTCTCGCGCAAAGTCCGGTCCCTCCCCGGCGGGGGAGGCTATGTGGGGGCGGCGGGCGTCAAGTTGCGTCAAAGTGTCGAGTGTCTGGTCCCCCTCCCCTTGTGGGAGGGGTTAGGGGAGGGGTGCGAGCGTAAGGAGACTTCGCACCGCTGGACGCTCGAACCCCTCACCCTACCCTCTCCCACAAGGGGAGAGGGATTTGCTTCACCCGCGTCCGCGGATCGTTATTGCATACCCTTGCGCACGCCCACGCAAAGCGGCCTGCCCCCGAAGGGGCAGGCCGCGTGGTGCTTTCACAAAAGGTGCTTGAACCGAATCCGGACAAGTCCCGTCACGCTCAGGCGAAGTTCAGCGTCACGGTGAACTTGTTTCCGGCCGTGCCGGCGAGGTTGTCTCGCGTGTAGCCGGTGGCGCTGAGCGTCCGGGTGCCGTACTTGGCGACCCAGCCGTTGTAGAACGTGCTGTAGGCGGCGTCGTTCTCGTCGCGGGTGGCGAAGCCGGTGAAGTCGAACTTCACGCTGCTCGTGGCGCTGTTGGCCAGGGCGACGATGTTGATCGTGCGGCCCGCGAGCGCGGCCATGCTGACCCGGGTGCTGGCGGTGATGTTGCCATAACCGCTGATCGCCAAGCCGGTCTTCTGGTCGATGATCGCGAAGCCGCGGATCGTCGGGGTGCCGGTCGTGCTCGTCGGCGTGTTGCCGGTCGTGCCCGAGTTGGTGAAGTTGATGTTAAAGCTCTGCGTCGCGCCGGCGGTGCCCGTCGCGCCCGTCGAGCCGAAGCTCTGGAGCGAGAAGTTGTAGCTGCCGGTGTTGAAGGTCTCGCCGAAGATGTCGCCGCCGCCGTTGTCGCCGAACATGGCGAACGGCTTGACGCTTTCGATCTGCGTGCCGCCGTTGAAGTTGAACTTCACGCTCTTGGCGCTGGCGTTGGTGTTGGCGACGAACGCGAGGTTCTTCGTGCCGATCCGGGCCAGGTCGAACGATTCGCCGCTGGTGACCGTTTCGATCGCCTGGTTGGTGTCGGCGTTGAACAGCGTGACGCTGGTGATCGCCGGGGCGACCGTGGTCGTCGGGGTCGGAGTCGGCGACGGGGTGTTGTCCTCGCCCGAGTCGGCCGGCGGGACGTAACCCGAGCCGCCGCCGTAGTTCTTGAAGCTGTTGTAGCTGTTGAAGAACACGCCGTTCTTGTTCAGCCCGCTGGTCAGGATCGCGCCGGCACCGACGTTGCTGTTGTGGTAGACGCTGCAGAAGTAGTACGCGGCGTAGAAGTTCTCGGCGATGACGGGATAGAAATCCTTGTTCATCTCCGCCCAGGCGGCGTAGTTGTCCTGGTGGCCGACCGCGCTCCACTCGCTGGCGACGAGCGGCTTGCCGTTGACCATCTCCTTGACCTGCGCGATGCGGGCCTTGAGTTCGCTGACGTTCTGGCGGTACGGGTGGTAGCCGACCATGTCGACGTGGTTGAGCATGCCGGCGTTGACCATCTTCTGGAGGTCCGCCGGGTCCCAGCTCGGGCCGGCCGAGACGACCTTCTCGCCGACGTCGTGCAGCGCGTCGGCCGCGGGCGCCAGAAGCTTGGTGACGTAGCTCTCGACGGTCCCGCGCCAGTACTGCTCGTGGTCCGGCTCGTTGCCGATCTGCCAGCGGTCGACGTAATGCCGCAGGTCGCTGTCGCCGAGGAACTTGAAGTACTTGTAGGCCTGGTCGTACGACGAGGGGTTCATGCCGCTCTTGGGAACGACGGCGACCATGACGTCGAAGCCGTCGTCGCTGAACCGCTTGGCGAACTGGTTGTTCCAGGGCTTGGTGCGCGAGTTGAAATCGGTGATGCCCCACCAGAGGCGGACACTCTTGGTGCCGGTCTCGCGGAGGATCTGGA
>DASVUT010000578.1:0-3976 GCA_036386955.1 Sphingomonas sp.
AGGGCGCAATACCGGGTGCCGAAGCCGTGCTGGGTCCCGATCAGAAGCGGATGATCGCGGCGCGCCAATCGGCGACGCGAGCGATCGTCGCGGCGGGCGACGCACGCCCATGCGCCGACAAGCCTTTCAACACGGTGATCCTGCCCTCAACGGATGCGGGATCGGCGGCCAGCGTGTACATGCTGACGCCCCAGACGACGACCGAGCAGTTGCCGATCGGTGGTCATTACCGGGTCGATGTGGATGCGCAGGGTCGTGCCGGCACTGTTCGCCGGTTCACGCGCAGTTGCGTGACGATCGGTGGCAAGGTGCCGAAAGATGCCAGACCCGCTGCGGCGGTCGTTTCGCACCTGCTCGACCCGACGCCGACCGAAATCCACGTGTTCTCGTCAATGGCCTTGGGCAAGCCCCTGTACGTCGCGACGATGCAGCCGACCCGGCGTCTGTGGGTCGTGAGCGGGGGCGCGATCTCCCCGCCCCGGGCGATGCCGGCCAAGTAGCGTGCCTGTCTCCCTCAGACGCGGGCCCAGGCACGCTGCACGAACGGTTCCGCGCGGTCGAATACCATGCCGACGATCGCTTCGGACACCCAGCCGATGACGGCACCGGCGGCCATGTCCAGCAGGTAATGGTTGCCGGCGGGCGCCTGTGCCGCGGCCACGGCCGTGGTGGCGAGAAGCGCGGGCGTGCCGGTGCCGCCGATCTCGTGCGCCGCGGCGCGGCTGACCGCCACCGCGCCGGCGAGGTGTCCGGAAGGAAAGGAGCTGAGATCATGGTCGCGGCTCGTGCCGGGTTCGAACCGGTGCTCGCCGTCGTCGAGCGCTTTGGCCGGGCGGGTTCGGTTGACCCGGTGCTTGATCGCGGTCTTTACCCCCGTGGCCACCGCATGCGCCGCGAGCATCCGCAAACCGCCGCGGACCAGATCTGGCCGCTTGGCGAACAGCCCCACGACCGCGGTGCCGATCGAAAGGGCGATGAGCGGCGGCTGATCGGCCACCTGCGCCGCCGACCCCGCCAGCTTGGCCAAGGGCGCATCGCGGACCTGCGCCGCCTTGTGAGTCGCGGCCGTATCGGCATCGACGATCGTACGCGCGGCGGTTTCGACCTTTGTCATGGGAGCGCAACGAGTCGCGGCGCGCTTTGCTCCCGCCGCATCCCGCGCTAGGCGGCGTGCGATGAACGACCCCGCCACGATCCGACGTCTTTATGGCCGCCGCCAAGGGCACAAGCTGCGCGCCGGTCAGGCATCGCTCGTCGAAGACATGCTGCCCGCCATCAGCGTGCCCGAGGACGGACCGATCGACGCGCGCGGCCTGTTCGGGGACGATCGGCCACTGGAGCTGGAGATCGGTTTCGGCGCGGGTGAGCATCTGGCGGCGCAGGCGGCGACGCGGCCCGACACGGGGTTCATCGGATGCGAGCCGTTCCTGAACGGCGTGGTCGGCGCGCTGGCGCATGTGCGCGACGGGGGGCTGACCAACGTCCGCCTGCACATGGGCGACGCGCTGGAGGTGATCGAACGGCTGCCCGACGCGAGCCTATCGCGCGTGTACCTCCTCCACCCCGATCCGTGGCGAAAGGCGCGCCATGCCAAGCGACGGATGGTCAACCACGGGCCGCTTGATGTGATCGCCGCCAAGCTGAAGCCGGGTGCCGAGTTTCGTCTGGGCACCGACGATCCGACCTATTGCCGCTGGGCGATGATGGTCATGGACCGGCGCCGCGATTTCGTTTGGCAGGCGGCAACGCCGGCGGATTTCCTGAAGCGCCCCGAGGACTGGCCGGAAACCCGGTACGAGCGCAAGGCACGCCGGCAGGGTCATGAGGTCTGGTACTTCCGCTACTTGCGGGTCTGAGCCAGGGCCTCGAACTCCACGAGGTCGTGGGCGCAGTATAGCCGGACCTCCGCGCCGTGATCGACCGACAACTGACGCACACGCGCCTGATTGGCGCGCCGCGCGGTGCCATCGACTTGCATGAGGTTCTGGTAACCGCGCAGGCCCGGCGGACAGCTCCGCTCATCGGCGCCCACCTCGCCGTGGTGGAAGTAGGCGTCGGCGGCGTAGAACAGCCAGCGGCCGCCGGTCTCCTGGATGGCTACTCCGGAATGGCCCCAGGTGTGGCCTTCCAGCGGCACGAGGAGGATTTCGGGTGGAAGCCCGTTCAGATCCCGCACGGCGTCAATACCGAACCAGCGTTCGCCACCGCCCATGGGGTAAAGCGCCCAATCGGCGACCTCGTCCCATTGGCCGGGACGGTAGCGTTTGCGCGAGACGAAGGCCCCGCCGCGCTGCTCGTCGGCCACTTCCTTCTCGCGCGCGGTGACGTGGACGCGGGCGCGGGGGAAATCCTCGAGCCCGCCTGCGTGATCGAAGTCGAGGTGCGAGACGATGATGTGGCGCACGTCAGCGGGATCGAACCCGAGCGCGCGCACCCGCGCGATGGCTGTTTCTTCCGGTTTCAGCTGCGGCTGATTGAGCGTCAGGAAGAACTGCGACAGCCGATCGCGCGGGCGGGCCACGTCGCGGGTGCCAAAGCCGGTGTCGACCAGGATCAAACCGGTGTCGCTTTCGATCAACAGGCAGTGGCAGACGAGATGCGCCGCCACGCCGTCCGTATATCCGTCGAAGAGGCGACCCCCCGGAGGGCAGCAGGTGCCACAGTTCAGATGGTGGATCCGCATGGTGCCTCCTTCAGCCGAGCCGCCGGCGGGTACGATCCTGCAACGCCGGTTCGCGCCGCGCCCAGCTCCACCAAGCGAGCGATCCGGTGAGCGCGACGACCCCGAGGATGGCGGGGACCACCACCGATGTGCGAGGAGCTTTGCGGAGATCGGGCGGGGATGAGGACACGGGCGAGGCTCGCTGCTGATTGACGGCAGCTACTTCAACGCTTCAGCCGCGAATCGTGTCACCGAGTGCGAAGAATTTAGGGGGCATGATCACCCGCCCCTACGGATTGCAACCGCGAGATCGGTATGAACCGGTCCGATCTCGACCGGCGATCCGGCGGGATGATCGACGCGTCGCTCCGACGTGACCATGCCCGATGCCGTGTCGTAAGTGGCGACGGTGTACTCGCCCGAAGCAAGATCGGGCAGTGTGACACAGGCCGGCGAAGGATCGACGGCGGCGGACACCGTGCCCTGCGCGTCGACGCTGTCGGTGCGCAGGAGCCACAGCACGGCCTGATGCGCATCGCCACACGCGGTGACCGCCACCCCCGGATCGTCACAGCCGATCTGGGCGGACCAGTTGCGCCGGCGGAAGCTGGTCCAGTCGACCAGCGGCAGGAAGTCCGCCAGTGCGCGCTGCGCCCTGCGCATGCCGGACGTGAGGACATGCGGCCGACGGTTGGGCCAGCGCAACCCGCCCCCCGCCCCGCCGCTGGCCAGATGCGCCCATTGGATGTGGCGGAAATATTCGTCGTCGAACGCCTCGGGCAGGGTGCGGTGGCGGTCCTTAAAGGCATGGATCGGGCCATGTTCGGAATCGAAGACCGGCCGTCCGTCGCTGGCATCCTCAACCGCCCGACGCATCAGCCGTGCCACGGCCAGGGCAGGAGCGACGGTGTCGCGCGGTGCATCGATCGTGCCCTCTTCGTACAAATGCGTGTTGGCGAAATCGAGCATGGGATGGCGGAAGATCGCGTCGGCCATGGCCGGGTGGTCGATCAGCACCGGGCCGAAAACCGAGACGGTCTGCAGATTGGCGCGGCCATGCCGCTTCACCTCATACGCGCGCAGCCATTGCGACAGGTCGGCGATGAAGGGTGCGGCCGCGGCGGGATCGTCGCCGCCATGCGCTGGATGGAGTTCATTCCACAGGTCCCAGGCGAACAGCGCCGGGCTGTTACCCCAGCGATCGGACGCGAACGCCAGCCGCGCCTTGATCGCCTCGCGGGTCGCCGGGCAGGTGATCCAGTGGCGCGGTGACGCGCACGGCCCGCCATGGTCTCGGTTGTACGGGTGGTAACG
>DASVUT010000579.1:0-4884 GCA_036386955.1 Sphingomonas sp.
TATTGGGACGGCGACCGCGCGCGCGAGGCGACGGCGATCTACGACATCATCTGGTCCACGCATGGCCGGCTTTTGCGCGGGCGGGCGCTGCGTCTCGAAGGTTTGAAGCTGCGTCAGCGCGGCGGTTCGGCGCAGGCGCTCGACCGGCTTTGGCAGCGGCCACGCCGCTGAACGGGGAAACCATCGCCGGATCACGCGTTACGAAACGGCATTCAAAAAGGGGAAAGATCATGGCCGATACCGACCAGCCCGAAACGGAACCGGCCAAGCCGCCGCGCCGCCGCAACACCACGCCCGCCAAGGCCCGCACGCCCAAGCCCAAGGTAGAGGCAGCCGCCCCGGCAGCGCCCGTAAAGGCCAAGGCTCCACCTAAGCCGCGCTCCACCAAGCGTGCGACGCCGAAATCGGCGTCGGCGGTCGGCAAGACCACGACGCGGGACCGCACGGCGACAAAGAGCGTGACCGACCGGGTCGGCGGCCCCTGGGGTGCCGCCGCGATCAGCGCGGGCTTGGCGGTGGCCGGCGGAGTCGCTGCCGCGGCACTCCTGTCGCTGCGGGGCAGCAGCGCCAAGTCCAAGGCGCAGGTGCCCGAGCCGGCGACCGGCAAGGCTCACCAGCCCGACGGCACCGACTCATCCCGATCGTTCGAGGCCGGGATCGCGGACGAGGGAACGATCCCCGAATGATCATCTGGCGCGGCGGACCGACTCCGCCGCGCCGATTACCGAGTCTGCAGGAATGCGGCGATCGCGCGGCCAAGCTCGGGCTTGGTGACCGCGCTCATGTGATTGCCCGGCACCTCGACGAACCGCGCATCGGGCAAAGTGTCCGCCAATTCGCGGGACGAGCCGTTGTCCTGATCCTCGGCGCCCGACACGACCAGCGTGGGGGCCGCCATCGCGGCGATGGCGTCGCGCGGCGTGTCGACGAAGCTGTCCAGCACGCGGAGCAGGGCGATCGGGTCTCCGCCCGTCGTCTTCAGGAAGGCCTCGGTCAGCCATTCGCCGCTTCCGCGTTCGAAGCTGCCCAGATTGGTCAGGATGCGGCGAAAATACTGGCCGCGCCCTGCCGTATCGATCAGCCCGGTGAGCCCCATGCCGGACAGCACCACGCGCCCCGGACGCGCGCCGTTGGCGATCATCCGCACCGTTGTCCGCGCGCCCAGCGAATAGCCGCCCAGATCGTAATCGCTAAGGCCGAGATGCTCGATCAGCGCCAGATTGTCGCGCATCAGGATGTCGGGCGGATAGGCGGCGGGATCATGCGGCGTCGCGCTCGATCCGTGGCCGCGCAGGTCGGGCATGATGACGCGGTATCCGGCCGCGGCGATCAGGGCGGCATGGCCGAAGCGGAGCCAATTGACCTCCGCAGTGGAGAAATAGCCGTGGATCAGAACGATCGGGCGCCCCTCGCCTAGCTCGCGCCACGCGATCCGCTGCCCATCGACACTGTCGAAAAAGCGTGGTTCGATCACCGCCTTTGTCATGCTCATGCGCCCGCTCAAACCGCCTTTTTCAGGTGACGGCGGCCCAACAACTCGGCGATCTGCACCGCGTTCAGCGCCGCGCCTTTGCGCAGATTATCGCTGACGCACCACAACGACAGGCCGTTATCGACGGTAGGGTCTTCGCGCACGCGGCTGACATAGGTCGCATCGTCGCCAGCCGCCTCGATCGGCGTGATGTAGCCGCCGTCCTCATGCTTATCGATCAGCATGATGCCGGGCGCCTCGCGCAGGATGCGCTTGGCATCCTCGGCCGAGATCTCGTTCTCGAACTCGATGTTGATCGCCTCGGAATGGCCGACGAACACGGGCACGCGGACGCAGGTCGCCGATATTTTGATCTTGGAACCCAGGATCTTCTTGGTCTCGACGACCATCTTCCATTCCTCCTTGGTCGATCCGTCGTCCAGGAAGTCGTCGATGTGCGGGATCACGTTGAACGCGATCTGCTTGGTGAACTTGGTCGCCACCGCCGGATCGCCGACGAAGATGTTGCGGCTTTGCTCGAACAGCTCGTCCATCCCGACCTTGCCGGCGCCCGAGACGGACTGGTAGGTCGCGACCACCACGCGGCGGACGGTCGCGACATCATGCAACGGCTTGAGCGCGACCACCATCTGCGCGGTCGAGCAATTGGGGTTCGCGATGATGTTCTTCGCGCGGTAGCCGTCGATGGCGGCGGCATTCACCTCGGGCACGATCAGCGGCACGTCCGGATCCATGCGGTACAGCGACGAATTGTCGATCACCGTGCATCCGGCGGCGGCGAACTTGGGCGCATAGACGCGCGTCGCTTCCGATCCGATCGCGAACAGCGCCATGTCCCAGCCGGAGGGATCGAAATGCTCCAGGTTCTGCACCTTGAGCATCCGGCCGGTGTCGCCATACTCGATCTGGTCGCCCTGGCTGCGGCTCGACGCCAGCACCGCGATCTCGTCGAGCGGGACTTCGCGTTCGGCCAGGATGTTGACCATCTCACGCCCGACATTGCCCGTCGCGCCGGCGACGACGACCCGATAACCCATATATATCTCCCGTCACCCCGGGCTCGACCCGGGGTCCCGCTTCTTCTCCGGCGCGGGTGGAGGTAGCGGGACCCCGGGTCAAGCCCGGGGTGACGGAGATGGCCTACTTCGCCGCTTTGTTCTTCACCTCGCGGTCGAGGAACGACAGGATCGTGCCCCACAGATGCTGGCTGACCACGGGGCCGCCGACGCGGTGGGTGTAGCCGGGGTAGAACATCATCTCGAACGGCGTCGCAGTCTTCTGCATCTCGGCGGCAAAGGCGGTCGAGTTGTCGAGGAACACGTTGTCGTCCGCCATGCCGTGGATCAGCAGCAACGGGTCCTTGATCCTGGGCGCGTCCGCGATACCGTTCGACGTCGCATAGCTTTTCGGGTCCTTGTTCGGATCGCCCAGATACCGCTCGGTATAATGCGTGTCGTAGAGTTGCCATTCGGTGACCGGCGCGCCCGCCACGGCTGCTGCATAGACGCCCGGGTTCTGCTGGAGCATCTTGATCGACATATAGCCGCCGTACGACCAGCCATAGGTCGCGATCCTGGCGGGATCGATGAACGGCAGCGACTTCAGGTAATTGGCACCCGCCAACTGGTCCGCGACCTCGACCGTACCCATCGCGTGATAGATCTGGTCCTCGAACGCCTTGCCGCGGTTATACGACCCGCGATTGTCGATCTCGAACACGATCCAACCCTGATCGACGAGATATTGCGGCAGCGCGCCGTTCCACCCGCGCGTAACCTGCTGTCCGGTGCCCGGTCCGCCATAATGCTGGAAAAAGACGGGGTATTTGCGCCCGGGCTCCAGAATCGGCGTGATCATCTTCCAATACAGGTCCGATCCGTCGGCGGCCTTGATCGTCCCGAACTGCGTCGGGCGATGGCTTGCCAGATGCGGGAAGTACGGATGGCCCGGCCGCACGGCATTCTCGTTGATCCACTGGAGCCGCTTGCCCGCCGCATCGGCCATGTAGATCTGGCCCGGCTGTGACGGGTTCGACCGCGACACGATGAAGCGCGATGCGGTGCGATCGGCGGTCGCGCCGTTGGTGAAACCGCGCTCCGTCAGTCGCGTCGGCTCGCCCGGACGCGCGAGATCGAGCGCGTAGAGATGCTGTTCGAGCACGTCGTCCTTCAGGCCGGTGAAGTACAGCTTCCCGCGCGGCTCATCGACGGCGACCAGCCCCGTCATCACCCAAGGGCCGCGAGTCAGTTGCGTCCACTTGCCCGCCTTCCACCGGTACAGATGCGCGAACCCATCGCGCTCCGACGTCCAGATCAGACTGCCATCCTTCATCCAGCGATAATCGCTGGTCAGGTTGACCCAGCTCCGCGCGCCCGACTTTTCGGAAAACATCACGGTCGACTTGCCGGTCGCCGGATCGACGCGCAGGATGTCCAGCGTCTTCTGGTCGCGGCTTTGGCGCTGGACGATCAAGGCCGATCCATCAGGTAGCCAATCGACCCGCGCGAGATAGATGTCGCGCTCGCGGCCCAGGTCGACCTTCACCTGGCCGCTGCCATCGGCGTTCATCACGAATAGATCGACCAGGACGTTGGGCGTGCCCGCGGCCGGATAACGCTGTTCATAGGTCTTCGTGCCCGTGGCACCGATCGAGGCGCGCACCGCGGTCTTGACCGGGGCCTCGTCGAACCGCTCCACCGCGATGCGCGTGTCATCGGGGCTCCACCAATAGCCGGTGCGGCGATCCATTTCTTCCTGCGCGACGAACTCCGCCTCGCCGAAATGGATGGTGCCCTGCCCCTCGGTCGTCAGCGCGCGCGCGGCACCGCCGGCGAGCGGCTGCACGAACAGGTTCTGGTCGCGCACAAAGCTGACATAGCGGCCCTGCGGACTGACATCGGCGTTCAGCTCGCCCGTGGGCGTGTTGGTGAGCCGACGGGTGTTCCCGTCGAGCGTCGCCAGATACAGGTCGCCGTCCAGCGGCACCAGGATCGACCGGCCGTCGGCGGCCCAGTCATAGGCAATGATCCCCTTGGACCCGCTGACCCGCGCCCGTTCGCGCTGCATCTTTTCGGCTTCGGACAGTTCGGCACCGGTGCCGACCTTCTTGCTGTCGACCAGCATCCGCTCCTGGCCCGTGCGCGTGTCGAGCGCCCACAGGTCCAGCCGCTCACGCTCGTCGGCGCGCGGGCGCAGCGATGTCAGCAGCGTGCCGTCGGGCGACAGCTTGAGCGCGCGCGGCTGCGTGCCCGACAGGTCGGGGCTGGCGAACACGCGCGCCAAGGTCAGGTCACCGTTCGCCGACGGTCGCGCGGCCGCCCGCGCGGGCCCCTGAGCGGGTTCGTCAGCCGCCATGGCGGTCGCCGACGCCCCCAGTGAAACCCCGGCAAGCG
>DASVUT010000580.1:0-6115 GCA_036386955.1 Sphingomonas sp.
TCGCGCATGTACCGTTCCACCGGCCAATCCTTGGTGTACCCCGCGCCGCCCAGCGCCTGGATCGATTCGAGCGATACCTTCACCGCGCTCTCGCTCGCCAGCAGGATCGCGCCCGCCGCGTCGAAGCGCGTGGTCTTGCCCGCGTCGCACGCGCGCGCGACCGCATAGACGTACGCGCGGGCCGAATTGAGCGCGACGTACATGTCGGCGATCTTGCCCTGCATGAGCTGGAACGATCCGATCGCCTGGCCGAACTGCTGACGCTCGCGGATATAGGGCACGACCGTGTCTAGGCAGGCCTGCATGATGCCGAGCTGGATCCCCGCCAGCACCGCGCGCTCGTAATCCAGTCCGCTCATCAACACGCCAACGCCGCCGTTGAGCGGGCCCATGACGTTGTCGGCCGGCACGAAACACTCGTCGAACACCAGCTCGGCGGTGGGGCTGCCGCGCATGCCCATCTTGTCGATCTTCTGCCCGATCGAGAACCCGGCCATGCCGCGCTCGACCAGGAAGGCGGTGATGCCGCGGCTGCCCTCCCCCGTCTTGGCATAGACCACGAGCGTGTCGGCATAGGCGGCGTTGGTGATCCAGAACTTGGTGCCGTTCAGCACATAACCACCGTCCGCCTCGCGTGCGCGCAGCTTCATCGACACCACGTCGGACCCGGCCGTCACTTCGGACATGGCGAGCGCGCCGACATGCTCGCCGCTGATCAGCTTGGGCAGGTATTTCGCCTTCTGATCGGGGCTCGCCCAACGCGCGATCTGGTTGACGCACAGGTTCGAATGCGCGCCGTACGACAGGCCGATCGACGCCGATGCGCGCGACACTTCCTCGATCGCGACGACATGCTCCAGATAGCCCAGACCCAGCCCGCCATCGGATTCGGCGACGGTGATGCCGTGTAGGCCCAGCTCGCCCATCGGGGCCCATAGCTCGTCGCGTGGAAACCAGTCTTGCGCATCGATACGCGCAGCCAGCGGCGCGATGCGGTCGGCGGCGAAGCGGGCCGTGGTCTCCCTGATCATGTCGGCATTCTCGCCCAGGGCGAAATCGAGCGCGGCTTCCATTCTGTTCCTCTACCGTTCGCCCCGAGCTTGTCGAAGGGCCGTTCTTTCTTCAACCCTCTGGACAAAGACCGGTGCTTCGACAAGCTCAGCACGTACGGAAGGAGTGTGGATGTCAGGATTGTTCCGGCGCAAGTCGATCGAGATCGAACACAAGGGGACCCAGCTCGCGCGCACCCTGTCCTGGCCGCACCTGGTGGCGCTCGGGGTCGGGGCGATCGTGGGTACGGGCATCCTGACGCTGATCGGCGTGGGGGCCGACCGCGCCGGCCCCGCCGTCATCCTGTCCTTCGCCATCGCCGGCGCGATCTGCGCGTGCGCGGCGCTGGCGTATGCGGAAATGGCGACGATGATGCCGGTATCGGGCAGCGCCTATACCTATAGCTATGTCGTCCTGGGGGAGGTGATCGCCTGGGTCGTGGGATGGAGCCTGCTCGCCGAGTATACGCTCGTCGTGGCGGCGGTCGCTGTCGGGTGGTCGGGCTATGTCGTCGGGTTTCTGACAGGACTTGGCATCACGCTCCCGGACGCGCTGACGCACGGGCCCGTCATGGCGAACGGTGCGGTGGTGAGCTGGGGCGTCAACGTGCCCGCGCTGTTCATCGTCGCGGTCGTCGCGGGGCTGTTGACGCTCGGCACCAAGGAAAGTGCGACGATCAATGCCGGCCTCGTGATCGTGAAACTGATCGCCCTCGTCGTCTTCGTCGCGGTCGCGCTCCCCTCGTTCGACGGCGCGAACTTCGAGCCCTTCTCGCCCTTCGGCCTGACCAAGCAAGTGTCCGCCGACGGTGTCGAGCGCGGGGTGATGGCGGCGGCGGCCATCATTTTCTTCGCCTTTTACGGGTTCGACGCGATCTCGACCGCGGCGGAGGAAGCCAAGAACCCGGGCCGCGATCTCGCCATCGGGATCGTGGGATCGATGGTCGTGTGCGTCGTCATCTACATGGTGGTCGCGCTCGCCGCGATCGGCGCGCTGCCGTTCACGCGCTTTGCCGACAGCCCGGAACCATTGGCCCTGATCCTGCGCGAGGTCGGGCAGGGGGGTGCGGCCACCTTCCTCGCAGCGTCGGCGGTGGTAGCACTGCCGACCGTGATCCTCGCGTTCCTTTATGGGCAGAGCCGCATTTTCTTCGTCATGGCGCGCGATGGATTGCTGCCGGCGCGCCTCGCCACCGTGTCCAGCCGGGGCGTGCCCGTCCGCATCACGCTGTTCACGGCCGCTGTCGTGATGGTTTTCGCGGGCTTCCTGCCCATCGACGAGATCGCGGCGCTCGCCAATGCCGGCACGCTGACCGCGTTCGCGGCGGTTGGCATCTGCCTCCTCGTCATGCGCCGCCGCGCGCCGGACATGGCGCGCCCGTTCAGAACGCCGGCGGTGTGGGTCGTGGGGCTGGGCGCGATCGGAGGGTGCGCGTATCTGTTCTGGAGCCTGCCGGTGCGGACGCAAACCTGGTTCCTGGTGTGGAATGTCGTCGGGCTGGTCGCGTATCTGGCAGGCTATGCGGTGCGGCGGCAAGGGAACTCACCGACGTAATATGACGCTCGTCGCCCGGGGCGACGGGGAGAGAGAGAGTGAACGCTACCGCGCCCGCGTCCAATTCTGCGTGCGGCAGAAGGGGCCGAAGCATCCCTTGACCTTCAGTCCGCCTCCAGCCGCGACCAATTCGCTGCGATAGGTCCGCCCGGACTCGGGGTCGTAGATACGGCCCTTCCATTTGTCTCCGGCGACGGTGAAGCCCGACAGGATCTGGATGCCCTCGACCGGGCGGGTCCTCAGCGCCGGGTTGGGGTTGTTCGCGTCCACCGCCGGCCCGTCGGGCCCCGGCTTCAGCACGCGCAGGATGCGGCCGCACAGCGCCTGGCCGCAGGGTGCGATTTCGACGATCGCCTTGCCCTCCACCGTCAGCCAGCGTCCGGTGACCGGCGCGGGTGCCGCCGCGACCAGTGTTGTCGCGGCGAGGGCGAGAAGCGCCGCCTTCACGCGGCGAGCTTGCGCAGGACGTATTGCAGGATGCCGCCGTTGAGGAAATATTCGAGCTCGTTGACCGTATCGATGCGGCACCGCGTGGCGAAGGTCTCGCTCGTGCCGTCGGCGCGGGTCAGCGTGACCTGCACGTCCTGGCGCGGACGCAGGGTGGACACGTCGTGGATGGTGAAGGTCTCGTCGCCGGTCAGCCCCAGCGTCTGGCGCGTCACCCCTTCGGCGAACTGGAGCGGCAACACGCCCATGCCGACGAGGTTGGAGCGGTGGATGCGCTCGAACGACTCGGCGATCACCGCGCGGACGCCGAGCAGGCGGGTGCCCTTCGCCGCCCAGTCACGGCTTGAGCCGGTGCCGTATTCCTTGCCGGCGACGACTACCAGGGGCGTGCCGTCGGCCTTGTGCCGCATCGCGGCGTCGTAGATCGGCATGACCTCGCCACCGTAGCGGGTCATGCCGCCTTCGACGCCGGGGACCATCTCGTTGCGGATGCGGATGTTGGCGAAGGTGCCACGGACCATGACGTTGTCATTGCCCCGCCGGGCCCCGTAGCTGTTGAAGTCCGCGCGGGAAACTTGCCGCTCCATCAACCACTTACCGGCAGGACTGTCCGCCTTGATGGAGCCTGCGGGGCTGATGTGGTCGGTGGTGATCGAATCGCCCAGGATCGCCAGCGGCTTGGCGTCGACGATGTCCTGAACGGGGGCGGGGGTCATGCCCATGCCCTCGAAATAGGGCGGGTTGGCGACATAGGTCGACCCCGCGGGCCAGGCATAGGTGTCGGACCCCGTCACGTCGATCGCCGACCATTTTTCGTCACCGCGATAGACGTCGCCATAGCGCGCCGCGAACATCGTCGCGTCGATATTGGCCGCCATGACGCTCGCGACCTCGGCATTGGTCGGCCAGATATCGCGCAGGAACACGTCCTGCCCGTTCGATCCCTGGCCCAGCGGCGTCGTCACCATGTCCGACGTCACCGACCCCTTGATCGCATAGGCGACGACGAGCGGGGGCGAGGCGAGGAAGTTGGCGCGCACATCGGGGCTGATCCGCCCTTCGAAATTGCGGTTCCCCGACAGCACCGACGCCGCGACCAGATCATTGTCGTTGATCGCGGCCGAGATGGCGGGCGCGAGCGGGCCTGAATTGCCGATGCAGGTGGTGCAGCCATAGCCGACCAGGTTGAATCCCATCGCGTCCAGGTCGGCGGTCAGCCCCGCCTTGTCGAGATAATCGGTCACCACCTGCGATCCGGGCGCGAGCGAGGTCTTGACCCAGGGCTTCGGCTTCAGCCCGAGCGCGTGGGCCTTGCGCGCGACCAGACCCGCGGCGACCAGCACCGACGGGTTGGAGGTGTTGGTGCAGCTCGTGATCGCGGCGACCACGACATCGCCGTCGCCCACGTCGTGATCGGTTCCTTCGACCGCGACCCGCTCCGCGCGTTCCTTGTGGTAGATCTTGAACAGGTCGCCGTTGAACACCTCGTCCACCTTGTTCAGCGACACGCGGTCCTGCGGGCGCTTGGGGCCGGCGAGCGAGGCGGTGACGCTGCCCATGTCGAGCTCCAGCGTGTCGGTGAAGACGGGATCGGGCGCGTCGTCATGCCGCCAGAAGCCGTTGGCTTTCGAATAGGCTTCGACCAGCGCAATGTTCTCCGCCGAGCGCGCGGTCAGCCGCATATAGTCCATCGTGCGCTCGTCGACGGGAAAGAAGCCGCAGGTCGCGCCATATTCGGGCGCCATGTTGGCGATCGTCGCGCGGTCGGCGAGCGTCATGGAGGCAAGGCCCGGGCCGTAGAACTCGACAAAGCGGCCAACGACGCCCTTCTTGCGCAGCATCTGCGTGACCGTCAGCACCAGATCGGTCGCGGTGATGCCTTCGCCCAGCGCGCCGGTCAGCTTGAAGCCCACGACCTCGGGGATCAGCATCGATACCGGCTGCCCCAGCATCGCCGCCTCCGCCTCGATCCCGCCGACGCCCCAGCCCAACACGCCCAGCCCGTTGATCATCGTGGTGTGGCTGTCGGTGCCGACCAGCGTGTCGGGATAGGCGATCATCGCCCCGCCGCGCGCATGCTCGCCCGTTTCCGTCGAGGACCACACCGCCTGGCCGATATATTCGAGGTTCACCTGGTGGCAGATGCCCGTGCCCGGCGGCACCACCTGGAAATTGTCGAGCGCCTTGCTGCCCCATTTCAGGAACTCGTAGCGTTCCATGTTGCGCTGATATTCGAGGTCGACATTGTTGGTCGCGGCCTGGGGCGTGCCGAATTCGTCGACCATGACGCTGTGGTCGATGACCAGGTGGACGGGCACCTGCGGGTTGATCTTTTCCGGGTTGCCGCCGAGCTTGGTCATCGCATCCCGCATCGCGGCCAGGTCGACGACGCACGGCACGCCGGTGAAATCCTGCATCAGCACGCGTGCCGGGCGATACTGGATCTCGCGGTTGGGATTGACCGGGTTCGCCTGCCAATCGACGATCGCCTGGATGTCGGCCTCGGTCACGGTCACGCCGTCCTCGAACCGCAGCATGTTTTCCAGCAGCACGCGCAGCGAAAAGGGCAGGCGGCTGATGTCGCCATACTTCTCCGCCGCCTTGGCGAGGCTGAAATAATCATACGCCTTGCCGTCCACGTCCAGCGTGGTGCGGGTGTTCAGCGTATCCTGGCCGATGGCGGTCATGCGGGGGAATCCTTGCAGGCTGGGCACGCCGGGTCACGGCATGCGGGCGGGCCGGTGGTTGCCCGCGGCCTTAGCAAGCGGGACGCGGCAACGACAAGACTGGAACACGCCGCGCCGCGATGCTTGATAGGCGCATGGCCAAAGCCCCCAAGTCGCCCAAACTGAAGGTGTTCCGCACCGCGGCGGGGTTTCACGACGCCTATGTCGCCGCGCCCAGCCGTGCGGCTGCGCTGAGGGCCTGGGGTGCCGACCGCGACCTGTTCGCGCGCGGCGTCGCCGAGGAGGTGACCGACGACGCGCTGATGGCCGACGCGCTCGCGCATCCGGGCGAGGTCATCCGCCGATCGCGCGGCACCGCCGCCGAACAGCTCGCCGCC
>DASVUT010000581.1:0-6961 GCA_036386955.1 Sphingomonas sp.
GGCATCGTCTCCATTGTCGGCGTCTATGGTCCCACCGGCAACATGGTCCCGATCGGCAATGTCGTGAACAAGGGGATCACGATCCGCGCCAACCAGGCGTCCGTCAAGCGGCTGCTCCCCAAGCTGATCGACCATATCCAGGCCGGGCGGATGAATCCCAAGGCGATGATCACCCACCGGGTGCCGCTGGAGGATATCGGCGACGCGTATCACATCTTCTCCGCCAAGCTGGACAATTGCATCAAGCCCGTCCTCCTGCCCAACGGCGCGTGAAAGGACCTCCGCATGACCAAGACCTTAGTTGATACCGGGTCGATCGCCGGGTGGAGCATCGACGCCGATCCAGCGAACAATCCCACCTTCCCGATGCGCCATATCGAGGATCAGCGGACGCGCGGCTTCACCTGGAACCGGCCCGCCGCCCAGGACGCCCAGGTCGAGATCCTGCAATCGATCGAGCACAAGCACCGGCCCGCCGTCGTCGGCACCTCCACCCCGCCATCGGGGTTGAGCGGTGTGATCCGCCGCGTCGCGTTCCGTTATAGCGAGAGCAACTGGTGGCACTGGCTGTTGCTGATGGGCGCGGACCGGATCAATGTCGTCGAAGGTGTGGTCGAGGATCTCGCCCATGGCCGCGTGCCCAACATCCCCGCCGAAATGGGCATCGCGGCCGAGTGGCGGCACAACAAGAAGGGTCTGGTCGCAAAGACCGCGCTGGTGGCGGGCGTGGGCGCACTTGCTTACGCCTTGCTGCGTGGGCGCGGAGAACCGCCGATCCATGTCGCGGCCCGGCCCCAGCCTGTCGTGCCCGCGTCCATCGACGATCTGGCTTCCGTGGTGATCGCATGAAACTCGCTACGCTGCACCGCATGGTCCTGCCGGATCACACCTGCCCGTTCGGCGTCCGCGCCAAGGCGATGCTGGAGCAGGCCGGCTATGAGGTCGACGACCATCTGCTGCGCTCGCGCGAGGAGGTGGACGCGTTCAAGGCCGAACATGGCCTGACGACGACGCCGCTCATCGTCATCGACGGCAAGCCGATCGGCGGAAGCGACGATCTGGAACGCTTCCTGGGCGGAAGCACGGCCTGACACCGCAGCGGGCACCCGCTGGTATGCGTGCACCGTTGCGTATCGGCGTCGCCGGCTGGTCCATCCCGCGTGACGTGAGCGACCGGTTCGCGGGCGAGGACAGCCACCTTGCCCGCTATGCGCGCGTATTCGACGCGGTGGAGATCAACAGCAGCTTCCACCGTCCTCACCGCGCGTCGACCTACGCTCGCTGGGCGGCGAGCGTCGGGCCCGAGTTTCGCTTCGCGGTCAAGCTGCCCAAGACGGTCACGCACGCGCAGCGCCTGATCGACTGCGCCGGCCCGCTGAGGCGGTTCGCGGGTGAGGTCGGTGCCCTGGAGGACCGGCGCGGTCCGGTGCTGATACAGTTGCCGCCGAGTCTCGCATTCGACCCGCAGGTGGCGGAGCGGTTCCTCGACGAGCTGATGGCCGCGCTACGCCCGCCGTTCGTGTGCGAGCCTCGGCATGCGAGCTGGTTCGCGGCAGGGGCGGACGCGCTTCTCGCGGAACGGGGCGTGGCACGCGTCGCCGCCGATCCGCCGCCCGTCCCCGACGCATCGGTGCCGGGCGGCGCGCGCGATCACGCCTATGTCCGCCTGCACGGATCGCCGGTGATCTACCGCTCGCCCTATACGCCTGACCAGCTTGCCGCCCACGCGGCCGCGATCGACGCGCTCGCCCTCGCAGGCGTCGCCTCGTGGACGATCTTCGACAATACCGCCTCGGGCGCGGCCATGGGAAATGCGCTCGAACTAAAGGCTGCGGTGGCCGCCTTCACCGAGCCACCGCAGCGCCAAGGTCAGACCTTGGCTTCGAACGATCCGCCGCCGGCGTAGAGCCCGACATAACGCCGTGTGATCAGCGGCAGCTTGTCGCCGATCCACTCCGCCATGCTTTCCTCTTCGCGGAGCGACTGTTGGAGCAGGGACGTCGGCCCCGCGAAGCCGCCATCCTCGGCCAGCGTCAACAGCGACCGATAGCTGGCGATCTCGAAATGTTCGAAGGCGAAGTTGGCGAAGCTGTTCTTCAGGATCTCGTCGCCCGCGACCGTGTGCATCATCGCGGCCATCCCGCCGCTCATGCCAAGCGCCATGTCCTTGAGCGTCGAACCGCTGGTGTCGAATTCGACCATGATCTCGTCCAGCCGCGCGATTTGCGCGTTGGTTTCCTCGATGTGGAGCCGCAGCCGATCGGCGACCTCGGGATAATGTTCGATCCGGGACACCTGCGGCGTCATGATCGACAGCGCCTGCTTCTCGACCGCATGCGCGTTCTGCAACCCGACGACGAAGATCTCGCGCAGCGCTTCGGTATTGGATGCCATGATCGTTTTCCTCCGAATGGGTGTTGTAGGGTGAACCGATTCGGCCCCCATCCAGTTCCGTTGGCGTGGACGGGCCCGCCCCCAGGGCGGGCCCTCCGCCTTACATGCCGCGACCGCCCGTCATGCCCTGCATCCGCTGCGCCGCGACCAGATGCGACCGCACGATCGGCACCGCCGTCCTGGCCGTCATCCGCAGCGGCGCCTGATCACCGCCTTGCGAATAGGCCTGATGCAGGTCGAGTGCGGCCTGGTGCGCGGGCACCTGCTGCGCCAGATAGATCCGGTCGAAATCGGCTGCCGACGCGGTCTGCAGCTCGTTGATCGATGCGGTCGCGCCCGGATCGAGCATTGGCGGCGTCGGCGACAGGCGCGCCTTTCGCGCTGCCTTCAGCGTTGCCGCGGTCGTCTTCTGGTGATGCTTGATCAGCATCTGCGCATAGCGGCGAACGGCGGGGTTCTGCGACTTCTGCAACGCCACCTGGCTCGAATTGATCTCGAACATGTCGCTCTGCCCTGCCGCCATGACATAGGGCATCGCCTGGGTACGCGCCTCGGGCGGCGGCGGCGGGGGCGGCGTTTGCGCGACCGACGCGATGGAGGTGGCCGCCAGCGCGCAGGCGAGCGAGAGGGTCAAACTTTTCGTCATGGATCGTGTCCTTCGTGTTGTGATCATGGAGTAAGGTTGAACGAGCGGATCGACGGGCATGTCATCCGAACTGCTGGATGCGGTTTTCGTTCGGCCACGCGTTGGCGATGCCGCGGCTGTCCGCTCGCTCCGCCAGCGTGCGGACGACCCAATCGGCGACCTGATATCCGGCGAATGGCTGCGCGAGGCTGGGGCGCGCGGCGGCGTGATCCGCGGGTGCCAGGGTCAGGAACGGAATGCCCCTGCGGTCCAGTTCCTCCGCCAGCCGATCAGGCTTTTGGCGCTCGCGCGGATCGGCGATAACCGCAGCGCCGAGCCCTGGCGTCGCGATCGCCTCCAGCGCGGATTGCCGGTCGACGAACGGTCCCACGACCGCGATGCCCCGCGCGACGAGCACGGCCTCGATATATCCGCCCTGAAACGCGTCCCCGTCGGCGAGCAGCACGGCGGCCTCGCCAGCGGGGGGCGTTCCAGCCGCGGTCATGCGGTCGTGCGGTCGGCGAAGGCTTTGCGCTCCGGTGCCGACCGCTCGGTCATGCTGGTGGACAGGCGGCGGTACGTGGCCAAGGCCTGCCCGACCACCTGGTCCATATTATAGTAGCGATAGGTCGCCAGACGACCCACGAAGCTGACATTCGGCTCGGCCAGCGCCAGCGCCTCGTACCGCTTGTACAGCGCCTGATTCTCTTCGCGCGGGATCGGGTAATAGGGATCGCCCGTGGCGCTGGGATATTCGGTGGTCAGGCTGGTGCGGTCCGACACCTGCCCCGTCAGGTGCTTGTATTCGGTGATGCGCGTATAGGGCACATCCTCGTTGGGGTAGTTCACGACCGCGACCGGCTGGTGCCACTCCTTCTCCAGCGTCTGATGCTCGAAGCGCAGCGAACGATAGGGCAGCTTGCCGTAGCGATGGCCGAAATACTCGTCGATCGGGCCGGTGAAGACCAGGTGATCGTGCGGATAGGCATCGCGGACTTCGGCGTAATCCACGCCCAGCAGCACGTCGATATTGGGGTGGTCGAGCATCCGCTCGAACATCCGGGTATAGCCCTCCGCCGGCATAGCCTGGAACTTGTCCTGGAAATACCGGTCGTCGGTGTCGGTGCGCGTCGGCACGCGCGCGGTGACCGACTTGTCGAGTTCCGACGGGTCCATGCCCCATTGCTTGCGCGTGTAGCCGCGAAAGAAGGTCTCATAGAGCTCGCGCCCGACCTTCGATACGACGACATCGGCCGATGTGCGGATGGGCTCGACCGGCTCGGCGCGTGTGGCGAGGAATGCCTCGACATCGGCGTCGGTCTGGAGGTTCAGACCATAGAGCATGTTGAGCGTCGTGCGGTTGATCGGCATCGGCACCAACTGGCCGTCCACATCGGCGAGCACGCGGTGCTCATAGGGTCGCCATTCGGTGAAGCGCGACAGATAGTCGAACACATCGGCCGAATTGGTGTGGAAGATATGGGGTCCATATTGATGGATCAGGATGCCGCCGGCGTCCTGGTGATCGAACGCGTTGCCCGCGATGTGCGGACGGCGGTCGACGACCAGCACGCGCTTGCCACCGTCATTGGCCAGCCGTTCTGCCATCACCGCGCCGGCGAACCCGGCACCCACCACCATGACGTCATAATGTTCGCGGACCGGGGGCCAGCTGGTCGGCGACACCACGGGTTCATGCCGGCCGCGTACCGCCATCGCCGCCTTGATCTGCGCCTGCATTTCCAGCGCGGTGCTGCTCCACGATCCCCGCGCGAGCTGCGCGTCGGCGGCGTCGCGCCACCCGTTGCCCGCGGCGCGCATGGCGAGCGCCTCCTCGCACGCGGTGACGAAAGCCTCGGCGGTGTCGGCGATCCGCACCGCTTCGAGCTGGCCGTAATGGCGCACCACGTCGGTGATCGGGGTGGACACGACTGGGCAGCCTGCGGCGAGATATTCGGGCGTCTTGGTCGGGCTGATGAACCGCGTCGCTTCGTTGATCGCGAACGGCATCAGCGCCACGTCCCACCCGGCCATATAGTCGGGCAGCGCGTCATAGGATCGGCCGCCCAGATAATGGATGTTGGCGCGGTGGGGCAGATCGGCGTCGGCGATCTTCACCACCGGCCCGATCACCACGAACGACCAGGCGGGCCGCGCATCGGCGATCGCGGCGAGCAGATCGAGATCCATCCGCTCGTCGATCACGCCGGCAAAGCCCAGCCGTGGTCCGGGAATCCCGGCCTGATCGCCAGGCTGCGTCACATCGGCGCGCGCACGGCCGAAATGCGCGGCGTCGATGCTCGACGGCAGCGCATGGACATTGGAATGCCGTCCGCGCTTGGCCTCGTACAGGCTGGTGCCGCCGGTGAACACGACGTCCGCGCGCTCGATGAGCGCCTGTTCGCGGGCGAGAAGTTCGGGCGGCGCGCCCCGGAACGCCGACAATTCGTCCATACAGTCATAAACGACGCAATCGGCGGGCAGGCTGTCCGAAAAGGGCAGCATCATCGGCGTGTAATACCATTTCACCAGCGGCCCGCGGCTCGGCGCTTCCGCCTTCAGCATGTCCGCCAGCACGTCGTCCTCGCGACCCCAGAGCGACTCGTCGAGTTCGGGGGTGAGCACGATGACGCCGCTGTTCGGGCAGACACGGCGGCTCAACCGCGGCTCTCCCGATCCGGCGCGGAATTGGGGTTCTTCCCAGAACAGCACGCGGTGGGTGAGCGCGAACCGGGTCATCAGATGCTGCGGCCGTTGAAAGACGAAGTCCCAGCGCAGGTGGCTGAAACAGATCAACGTCGGCGGCGCTTCGCGTGGACTTACAGTCTTCGATCCAGCGTTCGCCGACGATATCCCCTGCGCAGTCACGGTCGTCCCCTTGAAGTTCTACAACAGCAGGGGAAACACTCCGACAAATCCGTTCGTTCCAGCAAAGGTTTGAAATATGACCTGTATCAGTACGATTCTGGGAACAGGTGCGCCCTTTGGATGTTGGGCGTAGCAGGGGTGCCATATGCAAGTCTTGGAACTTTGGGGCGGTCCGGAATGCACCGTCAATCGCAGCGGCGATGCCTATCTGGATCAGACGCGGCTGAACGGCCATCAGCATCGGCTGGGCGATCTGGACCTGTTCGCGAGCCTCGGCTTGAAGGCGATACGCTATCCGGTGCTATGGGAGCGGGTCGCGCCGGACAGGCCGGAGGACGCCGACTGGTCGTGGTGTGACGAACGGCTCGCGCGGTTGCGTGAACTGGGCGTGCGGCCGATCGCCGGCCTGGTCCATCACGGTAGCGGTCCGCGCCACACCCATCTCCTCGCGGATGATTTCGCGCCCAAGCTGGGGCGCTATGCCGGGCAGGTCGCGGAGCGTTATCCGTGGATCGATGACTGGACGCCCGTCAACGAACCGCTGACCACCGCGCGCTTCTCGTGCCTCTATGGCCATTGGTATCCGCACGCGCGCGACGATGCCGCGTTCTGGCGTGCGCTGTTGAACCAGGTCGATGCCACCCGCGCGGCGATGCGCGCCGTGCGCCGCGTCAACCCGCGCGCACGGCTGATCCAGACCGACGACCTTGGCCGCACCTATGCGACGACGCGGCTCGCCGAGCAGGCGGCGCACGACAATCTGCGGCGCTGGATGGGATGGGACCTGTTGTTCGGGCGCGTGACGCCCGCGCATCCCATGTGGGAACGCCTGATCCGCTTCGATCTGGGCGATCGGTTGCGCGCGATCGCCGACGATCCGTGCCCGCCCGACGTGGTCGGCGTGAACCATTATCTGACCAGCGACCGTTTTCTCGACCACCGCCTCGAACGCTATCCGCCCGCGACGCATGGCGGCAACAAGCGCACGCGTTATGCCGATACCGAGGCCGTGCGCGTGCTCGACCCGGAGCCGGCCGGGCTCGCGGGCGCGCTGCGCGAGGCGTGGGACCGGTA
>DASVUT010000582.1:0-2169 GCA_036386955.1 Sphingomonas sp.
CAAGCTCAAGCACCTGCTCCGCAAAGCCGACGAGCGCACCCATGAAGCTACCTGGCGACGCATCGGCTCACTGCTCGATCACTTCCCGCCCAGCGAATGCGCCAACTATCTCACAAACTCCGGCTACGCCGCAGCTTAATGCCATCAGACTCTAGAGAGCTAGCGCGCGCGCTTCCTCGGGGATCATCACGGGCACGCCGTCACGGATCGGATAGGCCAGCCCCGCCGCTTCCGACACCAGCTCGCCCGCGACCTCGTCATAAGTCAACGGCGTGCGGGTCACCGGGCAGACCAGCCGCTCGAGCAGCCAGGGATCGAGCGTCACTGCAGCGTCACCCGGTCCTCGCCGCCGTGCCGGCCGAAGAACTGCATGAGTTGAACGATCAGGTCGGCACGGGTGACCAGGTCGGGAGCTTCGAGCAGCGCCTGTTTGGCGGCGGCATCGAACGGTGCGATCTGCGCGATCCCGTTGACCAGGCTTTCGTCGTCCAGCCGCCCGACCGCGTCCCAGTCCACGGCATAACCCGCGGCCTCGGCGAAGCGGCGCGATTCCATCTCGAGCGATGCGCGCTGTGACGAGGCGAGCGTTTCGTCCGCGGCGCGCGCGACCAGCTCGGCATCCACCTGCCGAAACGGCGTCGTCACGTCGAGTTCGCTGATGACGCGAAACAGCGACACGCCCTCCAGGATCAGATTGTAACGACCATCGTCGAGCGCCTCGAACTCGGCGATCTTGCCGATGCAGCCGATGTCGTACAGCGCCGGGCGCGCATCGTCGCCGCTGCCGACGCCCGTGTTCGGCTGGATCATCCCGATCCGCCGGTCGCGCGCCATCGCGTCGGACACCATCGCCCGATAACGCGGTTCGAACACATGAAGCGGCAGATGCAGCCCGGGAAAGAGAAGTGCGCCCGGCAGCGGGAAGATCGACAGCCTCATCCGAACAGGACCGCCGACAAACGCCGGCGTTGTGCCGAGACCCAGGGGTCCATCAGCCCGACGACCTCGAACAGCTTGAGCAACTGCGTCCGCGCGGCACCCTCGTTCCACGCGCGATCCGCCGCGATGATGTGGAGGAAATTGTCCGCGGCCGCATCACGCTCGCCCGCCGCCATCTGTGCGTTGGCAAGGGTGAATCGCTTGTCATGATCGTCGGGGTTCGCCGCCACCTCGGCCACCAGCGCGGACAGATCGTCCACGGGCGGTGCCGAACGCGCCAGGTCGAGCGCGGCGCGCGCGCGGTCGATGCCGGCGTCCTTGATGTCGGCGGGCAGCGCGTCGATCGCGGCCTGCGCCTCGTCGACCATGCCGGCTGCGACCATGGCGCGGATATGGCCCGACAGGATCGCGGGATGATCCGGCGCCATTTCGGCCAGTTGCGAAAATATGCCCACCGCACGCGGGGCATCGCCTTGCGCCAGCACCTCTTCGCCCATCGCGATCAACGGCTCCAGCTCGGCCTCGGCCGATGCGGCATCGGACTGGATCGGCAGCTGCTTGAGCAACTGGTCGAGCATCGCCTTGAGCGCACTCTCGGTGCGCGCGGGGGTCAGATCGGCAACCAGTTGCCCATTGAACATCGCGTACACGGTCGGGATCGATTTGATCTGGAATTGCTGGGCGATGAACTGGTTCTTGTCGGTGTCGATCTTGGCGAGCACGACGCCCTTGTCGGCATAAGCCGCCGCGACCTTTTCCAGCAACGGCGTCAGCGCCTTGCACGGCCCGCACCATTCGGCCCAGAAATCGATGATCACGAGCTGCGTCATCGACGGCTCGACGACATCGCGGCGGAATGCCTCGACGGCGTCCTTTTGGGCAGGGGTCATGCCAAGCGTGGCCAAGGTCAACTCCGTCGTGGTTCGGCCCTTATATCGGGGCAGCCGCGCCTCAATGGAAGTCCCGCGACTTGGGAAGGATACGTAGATCACGGGGATGGACCGATCGGGACAGCCCCGCATGCGGATCGTGCCGCGGCGTCGGTGCCTGCGGAGTGCTGTCCTCGCGGTCCTTGCGCATCCCCTGCCGCATCACGCATTGCGGGCTGTTGACGACATCGCCGCGCGCCAGATCGGGCGCGATCGGGTCTTCCGACAGGCGGCGCAACTCGCCCGACCGATCATCGACGCGTGTCGTCATCAGATGTACGACACCTTCTTCACTCCGTTG
>DASVUT010000583.1:0-3911 GCA_036386955.1 Sphingomonas sp.
CGTCGCGGTGATGGCCAAGGCCAAGCGCAAGGGCCGCATCTTCATCGATTGGCTGCGCAACCAGCGCGGGGCCACCGCCGTCATGCCCTATTCGGCGCGCGCGCGGCCGGGTGCGGCGGTGGCGGCGCCGGTGTCGTGGACCGAGTTGCGCGACCTCGACACCGCCGCGCGGTGGACCGTGCGCGATGCGGCGGAGCTGCTGGCGCGGGCGGGCGGGCGCGGCCTGGCCGGGTGGGGCGTGGCGGATCAGGTGTTGCCGGATGTTTGACCATCCGTTTGTGCTGAGCGCAGTCGAAGCACATATCGTGAGGCCGGCGACCTGCCCTTCGACTTCGCTCAGGGCGAACGGGGGGAGTGCGTAACCACGTCCCACGCCAATTGAGGTTGCGCCTTCGCCCGTAATCGTCGCAAGCTGTTCGGGGCCGCGAACGAGAGGAAAGCAGTGGCGACGCACCCCCTGCCCTCGTCCACGCCGTTGATCGATGCGCGAACGCATGCGCGGCGCTGGATGGCGGGTTATGCCGCGCAAGCCCCGGCCGGCGATGTGCTGGCGGGCAGCGACGATCCCGCATGGGAGGCGATGCTGACCGAGCTCGCCGCGGTCGCGTCGGACGATCTGGGCCATGCGCGCGAACGGGTGCAGCGGCATGCCGCCGATATCGGCACCGGCTTTCGCATCGTCGGCGAGGCGGACGAG
Source organism: Sphingomonas sp. (assembly GCA_036386955.1). GTDB lineage: Bacteria > Pseudomonadota > Alphaproteobacteria > Sphingomonadales > Sphingomonadaceae > Sphingomonas. The sequence continues at coordinate 698 of DASVUT010000583.1, forward strand.
CGGCCCTGGCCCGTGTCGCCGGTCCCGCTGCTGATCCATGGCGACGAATGGGCGCATATCGCGCGCGGCGTGACCCAGCGCGCCGACCTGCTGGAGGCGATCACCGCCGATCTCTACGCGGAGGCTCGACTGGTTTCGGACGGGCGATTGCCCGCCGCGCTCGTCACCGGCAGCCCGTTCTTCCTGCGGCCAATGGTCGGCCTGCCGCCACCCGGCGGGCATCATCTGCAATTCATCGCGCTCGATCTGGCGCGCGATCCGGCGGGGCAGTGGCGCGTGCTCGCCGATCACCTGCGCACCCCCGCCGGGGCCGGCTATGCGCTGGAAAACCGGCTGGCGGTCGCGCGCACGCTGGGCGGGCTGCAGGCGCGGCTGAACGTGCAGCGGCACGCGCCCTTCTTCGCCGCGTTTCGCGCCGGGCTGGCCAAGGGATGCCGCCGCGCCGAACCGCGGATCGGGCTGCTGACGCCCGGCCGGTACAATCCCACCTATCCCGAACAGGCGCATCTGGCGCGATATCTGGGACTGTTGCTGGTCGAGGGTGCCGATCTCGCCGCGCTGGAAGGGCATGTCTATGTCCGCACCATAGGCGGGCTGAAGCGGATCGACGCGTTGTGGCGTCGCGTCGACCCGCGCCTTCTCGATCCGCTGGCCTTCGATACGCATTCGCAGATCGGCGTGCCCGGGCTGATCGACGCTTATGCGGCGGGCCATGTGATGATCGCCAACGCGCCGGGTTCGGGCGTGCTGGAGGCACCGGCGTTCGCGGGGTTCCTGCCGGCGCTGGCGACGCAGTTGCTGGGCGAGCCGCTGATCCTGCCCAATGTCGCGACCTGGTGGTGTGGACAGGCGGGTGCGCGGGCAAGCTTGGAAGCATCGCTCGACACCATGCTGATCGGCCCGGCGTTCGGCCCGGTGCCGCTGGGCCTTGCATCGGCGCATCCGGTGGCGGGCGGCGATCTCGACCCACAGGCGCGCGCCGCGCTGCTCGCCGATATGGCTCGCCGGCCGCAGGATTATGTCGGGCAGGAGATGGTGCAGCTTTCGACCATGCCCGTGGTGGTCGGTGATCAACTGGTCGCGCGACCGTTCACCCTGCGCGTTTTCGCCGCGCGGGGGGAGGATGGGTGCTGGACCGTGATGCCGGGCGGATTCGCGCGGATCGGGGAGACGGCGGACGCGCGCGCGGCGGTGATCGGCGAAGGGCTGTGGTCGGCCGATGTGTGCGTCCACGGCTCCGAAGCGCAGGCACCCGTGTCGCTGATCGCCGCGCCCGATTCGCTCCATGTCCGCCGCAATCCCGGCACCTTGCCCAGCCGCGTGGCCGACAATTTCTTCTGGCTCGGCCGGTATCTCGATCGCGGCGAAGCCTTGCTGGCCGCCATTCGCGTGCTGCTGGGCAATTCGATCGATGCCGATGGCGGCGCGGTGCTGGCGCCCAGCACGGTCGGCAAGCTTGTCGGGCTGATCGCGGGAGGCGGCGCGGCCCCGCATCCCCCCAGCCTGGCGCGCGCACACCTCACCGCCTTCGCGCGCACGGCGATGGAGGACGAAACCTGGCATTCGGTGGCGGCGATCAACGCCCACGCGCGCGACATCGGCGACGGCGCGCGCGACCGGCTGTCGGCCGACATGATCCGCCTGCTCGAAGCGCCCTTCCCCACGCATCGCGGCATGTTGGGGCGGACCGGCTCGCTCCAGCGCCGCTACGCCGCGATCGCCGGGCTATCGGCCGAACATATGGTCCGCACGGCCGCGTGGCGGTTCCATGATCTGGGCCGGCGGATCGAACGCGCGATGGCAATGGCGCGCGCGGTGCGGCTGTTCGGCCTGGCGGGGGCGAGCGCGGACGACCTGTCGACGCTGCTCGACCTGGCCGATTGCCAAATCAGCTATCGCCAGCGTTATCCCAGCGGCATCGCGCGGATCGCGGTGGTCGACCTGGTCGCGCTCGACCCACACAATCCGCGCGCGCTGGCGTACCAGACCGCGTGCATCGCCGAGCATCTGGGGCACCTGCCCGTGCTGGCCGATGACGGCATGGCCGAGCCGCAACAGGCGCAGGCACGAAAGCTTTCCGCGCTGCTCGCCGGAGCGGCCGCGGACGAGGTGGACGCCGACATGCTGGGTGAGGTCGAGCGGCGGCTGGCGCAATTGTCCGATGCGATCGCGCGGCGCTATTTCCTTCAAGGGGCCGAACCGCTGCGCGCGGGTGGGTTGACGCTGGCGTGAGCGCCTTACCACCCCCGCCGCTCGCCTTGACCGAAAACGAAGGGCAGACCTACGCGCTGCACTCCATGTGCTTCGACTTCGCTCAGCATGAACGGAGGGGGTGGAAATGCGCGTGCTGACATCATGATCTACGACATCCGCCACGTCACCCGCTTCGATTACGGCGCGCAGGTCAAGTTCGCGCGCTGCAACCTGCGCCTTAAACCCATCGACTGGCCGGGCCAGGTGTTGAGCGACTACGCACTGACCGTGGAGCCCGCCGGGCAATTGTCGGCCGCCCGCGCGGAAGCCGGGTTGGCCAACGTCACCCGGCTGGTGGTCGACAGCCCGGTGCGCAAGCTGGAGATCGTCAGCACCGCGCGCGTCCAGGTCGACCGGCTGGTGCCGATGCCGGGCGAACATGATCCGTCGCTGGCCGAGATCGCGGACTGGGCGCGGGGCAGCGGCGATGTGTCGCCGGCCGGGGCGGCGACCTATCTTTACCCGTCGCCGCTGATCCCGCTCGACCGCGACATCGCGGCCTGGTGCGCGCCCGATCTCTACCCCGATCGCCCCGCGCTGGAGGCTGGCATCGCGCTGGCGCAGCGGATCCAGCGCGAATTCGAATTCGATGGTACCGCGACGCTGGTCGATACGACCCCGCATGACGCGTTCCAGCAGCGGCGCGGCGTGTGTCAGGATTTCGCCCAGATCATGATCACCGGACTGCGCGCCGCCGGGCTGCCCGCCGCCTATGCGTCGGGCTATATCCGCACCATCCCGCCGCCCGGCGAAGCGCGGCTGGTCGGGGCCGACGCCACCCATGCCTGGGTGCTGCTATGGTGCGGGCCCTATCATGGCTGGGTCGGGGTCGATCCCACCAACGGCATCTGGATGGCGGGCGACCATATCGTCATGGCGGTGGGCCGCGACTATGCCGAGATCGCGCCGGTCGACGGCGTGGTGCTCGGCTCCGGCGCGCAGCGAATGGATGTCAGCGTCG
>DASVUT010000584.1:0-7638 GCA_036386955.1 Sphingomonas sp.
ACAGGCCCAGCGCGGCGGCCCGATAGAATGACAACACCGACATGCCCCCGGAAAACGCGTGACATTGCATGATGGTAGCACGCCGTCGGCCGCAATGATCCAGGGCAGGAGGTGCGACGAGCACGCCGCCGAATGCGACGAGCCGAGCGTGCATCAGGGCACGAGCACCGTGTCGTGCGGGACGGCGAGCGTTTCGGGCCAGTCCAGCGTGTAATGGAGCCCCCGGCTTTCGTGCCGGTGGAGCGCCGATCGGACGATCAGATCGGCCACCTGCAACAGGTTGCGCAGCTCGATCAGATCGGGGGTGACGCGGAAATGACCGTAATAATCCGCCACCTCCTCCGTCATCAGCTTGATGCGGCTGGCGGCGCGCTGGAGCCGCTTGGTGGTGCGCACGATGCCGACATAATTCCACATGAACCGGCGGATCTCGGTCCAGTTCTGCTTGATGACGACCTCTTCGTCCGAATTGGTGACGCGGCTTTCGTCCCAGGCGCGGATGGCGGGCACGGGGGGCAGCGTGTTCCAATGCGCGGCGATGTGGTTCGCGCAAGCTTCGCCGAAGACGAAGCATTCGAGCAGGCTGTTGGACGCGAGCCGGTTGGCCCCGTGCAGCCCCGATTGCGTGCATTCGCCCGCCGCATAGAGCCCCGGCAGATCGGTGCGGCCGTCGCGGTCGACGACGATGCCGCCGCAGGTATAATGCTGTGCCGGGACGACCGGGATCGGACCCGTCGTCATGTCGATCCCCAGCCCCAGCAGCTTGTCGTGGATGTTGGGGAAGTGGGCGCGGACGAAATCGGGCGGCTGGTGGCTGATGTCGAGGTGCACGCAATCGAGCCCGTCGCGCTTGATCTCCGCATCGATCGCGCGGGCGACGACATCGCGCGGGGCGAGTTCCAGCCGGTCGTCATAATCGGCCATGAAGCGGCGGCCGGTGACCGGGTGAATCAACCGCCCGCCCTCGCCGCGCACGGCTTCCGTGATCAGGAAGTTCTTGGTTTCCAGATGGTAGAGGCAGGTCGGATGAAATTGCATGAATTCCATGTTGGAGACCCGCGCCCCCGCCCGCCAGGCCATGGCGATGCCGTCCCCGGTCGCGCCGCGTGGCGCGGTCGAGAACAGATAGGTGCGCCCCGCGCCGCCCGTCGCCAGGATCGTCGCGCGCCCGGTGTGGAGCGCGACGGTGCCCGTGCGGCGGTCGACCGCGTACACGCCCCACACGCGCCCCGCGCCCGAATAGCGATCCTCGTGACGACCGGTCGCGAGGTCGATCGCGACCTGATCGGGGACCAGGGTGATGTTGGGATGCGCTTCGGCCGCGCGTTGCAGCGCCTCCTGCACCGCCCATCCGGTCGCGTCGGCGACATGGACGATGCGGCGGTGCGAATGGCCGCCCTCGCGCGTCAGGTGCAGGGCATCTCCTTCGGTCGCGAAGGGAACGCCGAGCGCGCGCAGCCGCTCGATCGCCTCGGGCGCGCGTTCGACCACATATTCGACGACGCTGCGGTCGTTGAGCCCTGCGCCCGCGACCATCGTGTCCTCGACATGGTGGTCGAACGTGTCGCCTGGTTCGAGGACGGCGGCGACTCCGCCTTGCGCCCAGGCCGTCGCGCCTTCGTGCAGCGCGCCCTTGGCCAGCACGGTGACGCGGAACCGGGTCGCCAGGTTCAGCGCCGCCGTCAGCCCCGCCGCGCCCGAGCCGACGATCAGGACATCGGCGGCCGTCGGCGCACTCAGAGCCGGGGCCCCGACACCGCGGCGCGTGCGCGCTTGGGCGTGTCGGCGATCAGCTTGGCGAGCGCGGGATAGCGGCTGTCCTGCGCGGCGTAATCGCGCGCCGACATGCCCGCGACATTGTCGGTCTGGTCGGGATCGGCCTTGGCGGCGAGCAGCGCGCGGACGGTGGGCAGATTGCGCTGCTGCACCGCGCGGATCAGCGGCGTTTCGCCCGACGCGTTGGCGAGGTTCGGGTTGGCCTTGCCGGCGACCAGGATCGGGATCAGGTCGGCCTGGCTCAACTGCGCCGCCAGCAGCATCGGCGTGTTGCCCTTGCCATCGCGCAGGTTCGCGTCGGCGCCCTTGGACAGGAGATAGCGGGTATAGGTGGCGTCGCCGCGACGCACGACGATGTGAAGCGCGGTTTCGCCCGTGGACACGTCGCGCGCGTTGATCGGCGTGGCGCCCGGGCGGCCGAGCATCGCCAGCACCTCGTCATTCTTGGCGTCGCGCACGGCCTGGAGGAACTTATATCCTTCGGATTGGCCCTGCGCCGTTACCGGTGGCGTGAGCACCGGCGCGGCCAACAGCATGGCGGCGAGGAGGAGGGGCTTGGGACTCATGGGCGGCGTTCCTACCTGAAGGCTTGAGGGCTATGCTTGCGCACGTGGCGCTGACAGATCAAGGCTGCCGATACGATGAACAAGCCGCTGGCGCTCCTTCTTCTCCTGCTGGCGGGCTGCGGCCAGGCACCCGCGACGCCGCCGCCATTGGCGGGCGCGCGGATCGGCGGTCCGTTCGCGCTGGTCGACGGGGACGGGGTGACGCGCACCGAGCGCGATTACGCCGGGCGATATCGGATCATGTATTTCGGCTACACCTTCTGCCCGGATGTGTGTCCGACCGACATGCAGGTGATCGGGCAGGCAATGACCCGGGTCGACGCGGCCAAGGCGGCCAAGATCGTGCCGATCTTCGTGACGATCGACCCCGCGCGCGATACGCCCGCCGTCGTGAAGCGGTTCGCGGCCACGTTTCACCCGCGCGCCGTCGGGCTGACGGGTAGCCCGGAGGCCATCGCGCGCGCGCAAAAGGCCTATGTCGTCTATGCCAAGCGCGGCGCGGCGACGCGTTCGGGCGGGTATCTGATGGACCATAGCCGCCAGGCCTATCTGATGGCACCCGACGGCAGCCCGGTCGCGCTGCTGCCCACCGAACAGGGTGCTGCCGCCGTCGCGGCCGAGATCGAGCGCTGGGTGCGATGACCGCAGCCCCGATACCGTTCTGGGAGCGGCCGATCGAGGAACTCGACCGCGGGCAGTGGGAGGCGCTGTGCGACGGGTGCGGCAAATGCTGCCTCCACAAGCTGGAGGACGAGGACACGGGCGAACTGCATGCGACCAATGTCGCGTGCCGGCTGCTCGATCGACGCACCGGCCTGTGTTCGGATTACCGCAACCGCCGCGCATACGTGCCCGAATGCGTGCGGCTGACGACGCGCAACGTCCGCGGGATCGACTGGCTGCCGTCGACCTGCGCGTATCGCCTCCGCGCGGCCGGAGAGCCGCTGCGCGAATGGCATTATCTGGTCAGCGGCGACCGCGATTCGGTCCACCGCGCAGGCGTTTCGGTGAAAGGCTGGACGGTTAGCGAAACCGACGTCGGGGACCTGGAGAATCATCTGATCGACCGCGAATTGTAGGAGGCGGTAACAAGGAACGGGTCGAACGTCACTGGACATGATGTGTATGTTGCCGTCATGTTAAGCGATGACCGATGCAATGCCGGACCCCTCGACTGAACTGTATACGCCGCTGGCGCGCCGCGACTTAACGATTGCAATCGACAGGCTGACGGTTTCCGCGGATGCCAAGGTGATCCTGACTCAGCTCAGCGACCTTAGTGTCACCGTTGGTGACAAGGTGATCGCCATCGGCCGCCGAATCCTGTCGTTCGTCCTTCATGCAGTGAAGACTTATCCCAACACCAGCTTTGGACTTGTCATCGGCATCGTCATGACGTTGCTGATCGGATCGATGGCGTTGATCGGCGGCTTGCTTGCGCCGATCCTGGGCCCTTTGCTGATGGCCCTGGGGATCGGCGTCGGCGCTCTGGCGGATATTCGGAACAGCGGCCTGCGCGATCGCATTAGACTGTTCGAGCTGCAGGTACTGGCCGCGAGCGGTGGGTGAAGGCGCGCTGGCCGACGTCGAGCGGGTTGTTGCGATTCCCGAGCGGTTCAAGCAGCGGCTGGCCATCGGCGAGAATGCCTATGCGACGAAGCGCGCGATGCGATCGCTATCCACCATCTGGGACACGGCAGGGGCGGCTGGCGCAGGTGCTAGCGTGGCCGGGTCTGCGGCGGTCGCAGGTACTTTTTTCGTGCCGGCGGTGTCCGCGAATCCGCTGGTGTGGATCGGACTGGTTCCGGCCGCCGCGGCCGTTACCCCGATCGGCTGGGTAGTCGCGGCGGCATTAGCGGCGGGTGGAGCATGGTACGGCGTGTCGCGCTGGGTCACATCAGGGCCTGACAAGTTCGTCGACGTCATTCCCAAGTTCCTGAATACGCCCGTCGACGTGCTCGGCATGAAGATGCTCGATCTGCATGCCGGACTCGCCTTTGCCGTCGCCGCTGCCGATGGGCACATCGAGAACGCCGAACGTGCTGCGATACGGGCCCATTTCGAGCATGATTGGGGCTATGATACGGATTATCTCGACGGGGCGTTGCCGTTGATCGAACGTGATAGCGACAATGCTGATTTGGTCCGCCTGACCGAGGCGTTGGTCGCGTTTCACCACGCCAGCCGCGATTGCGCCCCTGAGGCCATGCGCCGCGAGCTTCTGGTGTTCCTTCGCGAAGTCGCCGATGCTGATGGTTCGGTGGTGTCTGCCGAGCATCGGGCCGTGACACTGATCGAGAAGACACTTTGCGGGGCGCGGGCCCTGTCCCTGAAGCAGGCTGCCACTGATCTCTCCAACTGGGGCAGCACCCTAAGCAGTGCGGCAGGGGACGTGGCAGGCCACGTCAAAGTAGCGACCCGGGACACCTCGCAAGCCACTCGCGCCGAATTGGCCACGGCGGAGGAAACGATGAGCCGACACCTCACTAAACAACGTGAGGCCGTTTCCCGATGGTTCGACGGCAAGCGTGATGGCTAACGCGCAGCCGCGCGCTAATCGGATGGTCGTCCGCGCCCGTCTGCCGATGTCGATCGTGCAATGATCGAACCAATGATCGACATCGTCCGGCACCCCACCGCCCGCGCGCTGCGGTTGTCGGTCGATCCGGCGACCGGGCGGGTGCGGCTGGTGGTGCCGCGCCGGGCGGCGTTGAAGCCGGCGATCGCCTGGGCGCAAGGCAAGCGGGACTGGATCGAGCGGCAGCGTGCCGCGCTGCCCCAAGCGGTGCCGTACGCGCCGGGCGTTCGGTTGTGCGTCGCGGACGAGCCGGTGGAAATCGTGCGCGACGAGGGGCCGCGCCGCGCGCTGGTACGCGACGGTGAACGGTTGCTGGTGGCCGGGCCGATCGACACGATGCCGCGCCGGGTAGAGGCGTGGCTGAAGCGCGTCGCGCTGGGTCAGCTGACCAGCGACACGGCCGAATTCGCCGCCAAGGCGGGCGTCAGCGTTTCGCAGGTCGCGATCGGCGATGCGCGCGGGCGGTGGGGGAGCTGTTCGGGATCGGGGACGATCCGCTATAGCTGGCGGCTGATCCTGGCCCCTGGCTGGGTCCGCCGCGCGACGGTCGCGCATGAGGTCGCGCACCGGGTGCACATGAACCATGGGCGCGAATTTCACGCGCTGGTCGCGACGCTGCTGGGCGATGATCCGGCGCCCGCGCGTGCATGGCTGGCGCGCCACGGTGCGGCGCTTCACTGGGTCGGGCGTTCGTCCTGATCGCCGACGCGGTCGGGGACCATGGCGGGCGGCGGCAGCGGGGCGCGTTGCGACGGCGGCGGCGCGTCTCGCCGCGGCGGTTCGCGGCCGATCGCGCGATCGATGAAGTCCTGATCGAATTCGGGACGATCCGGGTCGCCTGGGGCGTCCTCGGGGCCGCGCGCCTGAGGATCGAACGGCGTTTCCTCGCCGATCACCGCGCCATTGTCGGGCTCGCCGAAATAGCTCTCCTCGTCGGACTCCAGCTGCCATTCGGGCAAGGTCACCTGTGTTTCGAACTGCTCGATCGGGCGCTTGGCCGTGGCGGGGCGCATGAAGGCGGCGAAGGTCCGCGCCGGCGCGTGACCGCCGCTCAGGCCGCGAATGGGGCGCGCATCGTCGCGGCCGATCCACACGCCGGTGGTAAGCCCGCTCGAAAAGCCCAGGAACCAGCCGTCCTTGGCACTGGTGGTCGTGCCCGTCTTGCCCGCGACCGGCCGGCCGATCTGCGCGGCGCGGCCGGTGCCGGTGTTGACCGCGGTCTGCAGCAGGTCGGTCATGGCCGCCGCGACATAGGGCGCGACGAGCACATGGCTGCGGTCGATCTCGTGCGTGTAGATCGTCTCGCCATTGGCCGTCACACGGGTGATGCCATAGGGTGCCACCGCCACGCCCTTGGCCGCGACGCTGGCAAAGGCGCGGGTCATGTCGATCAGCCGCACGTCTGACGTGCCCAGCACCATCGACGGGTGCGTGTTGACCGGCGTGGTGATGCCAAAGCGGCGCGCCATGTCGGCGACCGTGGTGAAGCCGACCTCCTGCCCCAGCTTCGCCGCCACGGTGTTGAGCGAATAGGCAAAGGCGGTGCGCAGCGACACCGTGCCCGAATTGCGGCGCGAATCGTTGCGCGGGCTCCACCCGTTTATGGTCACGGGCTCGTCGACGACGGAATCCTCGGGCTTGTGCCCCGATTCCAGCGCCGCGAGATAGACGAACAGCTTGAACGCGGAGCCCGGCTGACGCACCGCCTGGGTCGCACGGTTGTAGATCGAGGACACGTAATCGGTGCCGCCGACCATCGCGCGCACCGCACCGTCACGGTCCAGGCTGATCAGGCTGCCCTGCGCGCCGGGCGGCACATTGGCGCGCACGGCGGCATCGGCCTGACGCTGCATGCCGACGTCCAGCGTGGTCCACACCTCCAGCGGGGCCTGGGTCTCGTCGATCAGCATGTCGAGCTGCGGTAGTGCCCAGTCGGTGAAATACCGCACGCTGTTCTGGCGCGGCTCGGGCGCGAGCTTGAGGCCCTTGGGATCGGCGGCGGCGGCCTGCGCAGCGGTCAGATAGCCGTTGCGCTGCATCGCCGCGATCACGACTCCGGCGCGCCCGACGGCGGCGTCGGCATCGGCGGTGGGGGAATAGTTGGACGGGGCCTTGACCAGCCCGGCGATCACGGCAGCTTCCTCCAGGCTCAGCTCGCCCGCGCCATGCCCGAAGAACTTGCGCGACGCGGCGTCGATCCCATAGGCGCCGCCGCCATAATAAACCTTGTTGAGGTAGAGTTCGAGGATCTGGTCCTTGGTGAACTTGCGCTCCAGCGCCAGCGCCAGGATCTGTTCGCGGAACTTGCGGCCGAACTTCTTCTGGCTGGACAGGAAGATGTTTCGGGCGAGCTGTTGCGTGATCGTGGAGCCACCCTGGACCCAGCGACCGCGCTGATAGCGGACCTGAACCGAGCGGGCGATGCCGATCGGATCGACGCCGGGGTGCTTGCGGAAACGGCGATCCTCCACCGCCACGGTGGCGTCGCGCATGACCGCGGGGATACGATTGAAGGGGAGCCATTCGCCAAAGCTTGGCCCCAGCGACACGATCACGGAGCCGTCGGCGGCATGGACGCGGATCATCTGGCCGTTGGGCGAGGATTTCAGCTCATCGAAGCTCGGCAGCTGCGACCGCGCGACATAGACCGCGACGAGCAGAGCCCCCAGCGCCAGAACGGCGAAGGCGAGCCCGAGTTTGACGAACAGCCCAAACCTG
>DASVUT010000585.1:0-10756 GCA_036386955.1 Sphingomonas sp.
AAGGGCGCCCGCGCCAACAACCTCAAGGACGTCACCGCGTCCATTCCCTTGGGCACCTTCACCTGCATCACCGGCGTGTCGGGCAGCGGCAAGTCGAGCTTCACCATCGACACGCTCTATGCGGCGGCCGCGCGCGAGCTCAACGGCGCGCGCATCCTGGCGGGCAAGCACGACAAGGTCACCGGGCTCCAGCATCTCGACAAGGTCATCGATATCGACCAGTCGCCGATCGGTCGCACCCCGCGGTCGAACCCCGCGACCTACACCGGCGCCTTCACCCAGATCCGCGACTGGTTCGCCGGCCTCCCCGAATCCCAGGCGCGCGGCTACAAGCCCGGCCGCTTCAGCTTCAACGTCAAGGGCGGCCGCTGCGAAGCCTGCACCGGCGACGGCCTGCTCAAGATCGAGATGCACTTCCTCCCCGATGTCTATGTCACCTGCGACGTGTGCCACGGCCAGCGCTACAACCGTGAAACGCTGGAGGTGAAGCACAAGGGCCACAGCATCGCCGACATCCTCGACATGACGGTCGAGGACGCCGCCGAGTTCTTCAAGGCCGTGCCGCCCATCCGCGAAAAGATGGCGATGCTGGTCGAGGTGGGTCTCGGCTACGTCAAGGTCGGCCAACAGGCGACCACGCTCAGCGGCGGCGAAGCCCAACGCGTCAAGCTCGCCAAGGAACTCGCGCGCAGGGCCACCGGCCAAACCCTCTACATCCTCGACGAACCCACCACGGGCCTGCATTTCGAGGATGTGAGGAAACTGCTCGAAGTCCTCCACGCCCTGGTCGAACAGGGCAACACCGTGGTTGTGATCGAACACAATCTCGACGTGATCAAGACGGCGGATTGGGTGCTGGACCTGGGCCCCGAAGGCGGCGTGAAGGGCGGCGAAATCGTCGCCGAGGGCACGCCCGAGGTGGTGGCAGCGGAGCCGCGGAGTTTCACGGGGCGGTATCTTGCTCCACTGCTAAAGCGGCGGGAAGATGGGCACATTGTACCGGGGTAATTCAATCCTCATCCTCGCTAGCGTTCTCCGATAAAAATGCCTTCCCTTGCGTTATCGCAAGACCCTCTCGGTATAACGTGGGTATCTTGTAGGTACCTCCTACCTCTTCAAGAAATCCTAACTCGACTAGGGGTTTGACATTACCTACTACTTGTCCAACTTCGACATCCAATATAGCTGCAAGTGTCTGGTGGTTATGCTCTGCCTTACCTCCACGAAACCTCTCGATCAGCTCTGAGTAAACACCTGCCTCAGCTAGTAATGTGTCATTTACTCGATCTTCGCTAAGTTGGCTCAGTCCTCGGCGAAGCGAGTCCGGCTCAATGATCGAAGTGCCTGATAGCTCCCGAGCCTCTCTGTCTTCTCGCCTAAGTTGTGCTTGCTGAGTGAATCTCGCCAGGTCAATGAGATTACGCGGCGGCTTTATATCGTTGCCATCCCTTATCCGACGCATAATCCAAACCCATGTTTTCGGTTTTCGCTGGCCAAAATCTACCTGAAGGGGAAAGATTTTGTCGAATATTTCTTCATTTGTACAACCTTCCATATGGGTCATCTTAACAAATCTATCATTTTTCCGAATACGTTGGCAAAGTAGATTTAGAAGGTCTTCTTCATCCCACTTAATCTCGAGTTTTCTCGAGTTTATATGCGTGAGATTGACAAATCCCGCAGCAGTCACGCGTCGGAATAAATCTTTCCTTAAAAATAGCTTAAGCTTAACCTTGTCAAACTCTAACAGGTCAAGGTAAGTGCGCAAAAGCGCGCGAAGGGCTGGAACCTCGATATCTGGACGACCTTGAAAAGCCTCGTCTAACCTATCAAAGGTGACCCATACCCTTGCACCAAGATCAGTGAGAGCATTATTTAGAACGGTAAACGCGTCTTCAACAGCGATTTTCGCATTAACAACTCTTTGCGCGTCTTCATCAGAAAACTCCACTCGTGGCGTAATCTCGGGAAGACCACTATCTGACAAGCCAAACTTGACCTCCGCAGCTTTCCACCGGAAGAAATCTGGTAAAATCGATAAAATCTGCGCAAAGATACCTTTGGGTGATAAGTTGACAGTCTTCAGGTCAAGGCCAGCTAGCATCTGATCTAGAGGACTACCTTTTAGCTCAGGCTGCTCCTTAAGCAGCCAATTGCCGATTAGGGAGAGAATATATGCTTTCCATAGTAGATTATAATCAGCTTCCTCCAATACTGTTTTATCTACAAGCGACTGAAATATTGGATTTCCAGACGGGTTGAAGGCTGGAAGCATGTTGACGTCACTCAACTGGGGATAATCCTCATATCGTTTTTGAATAAACCTATAGATTGCAGTCTTTCCTATTCCCTTGTCTCCTGCAATCACGTCAACGCGATCGTTTATAAACTCACGGAATGTATTTGTTTCAACAAAATACCGTTCAAGATCCTCATCGAATTCGGCAACTGACTTGCCGAGATCTAGAGAGGTCAGGCTTTCCTTGATTGTTACCATAGCTCCGTTCACTCCGCCGCCTCCGCCCACTCATCAACACCCCGCACCCGCGAGTTGTGCGCGTACGTGTCCCACCCGATCTCATAGCCCTCGGTCTGGTTCCCCCACGCCGTCCACCCCGGCCGCGCACCCCGCGCGAACAGTTCCAGCCTCGCCTCGGGCGAGCACGCCTTGATCACGTCGGAGAACTCGTTGGGCTCGCGGCTGTGTTCGCGCTTATAGCGCGCGACCACCGCCGCCGGATCGGCCACTTCATTGGGCCGCTCGGCCATGTCGGTGCCGTGGGTCGGTATCGATTCGGGTTCGCTGACGTCGGTCACCAGCGACATGTGAACCCGGAACAAAAGCGGGTCAACATAGCGATCGGGTCTTGCTCTCGTCGCTTACAACCCCACCGCCTTGCGCAGCGCCTCGTTGATCCGCCCCTGCCAGCCCGGCCCGTCGGCGCGAAACCGCTCGATCACATCGGGGTCGAGCCGCAGCGTCACCTGCCGCTTCGTCCGCTCACGCGACGGCGGGCGGCCGCGCACGACGCCGTTGGGCCCCAGATAGCCCGTGGCCGGGCGGATCACCTTGCCCCCGATCGAGAACTCCGCGATGTCGAGCAGCTCGTCGGTCAGCTCCGGCGCGTCGTCGGCCGGATCAAGCCAGCCGACCCCGGTATCTGCCATATTCTCGCTCATTGGCCTTCCTCATCGAAATAACGCGACGCCCTGCCGTCGTCTCGGTCCAGATTACCGCCACCAGTCGTTCGGCGAGCAAACCGTAGGTGACGAAACGCGGTTCCGGATAATCGAACCGGTCGTCCTCGGTCTCGAACACCGGCCCGTCGAACACCTTGGCGGCGTCGGCGAGATCCAGTCCGCGATCGGCCAGGGTCAGCGCACGCTTGATCGGGTCGAAGCTGATCTCCACGCCCGATATATGTAGCTACACAAGCCCCACCGTCAAGCCCGCGCGGCCCCGCGATTCCGCTGTCCTACACACCCCCGCCATGCATAATCCCCGGGTCCTGCCCCCGGCGAAGGACACCCGCGATGAACGCCATTCCCACCGATATGCGCCCCGAACCCGAACCCGACAACGAGACCCGCGACGCGCGCGGCCATACACTGCGCCACGACGGCTGGACGCCCGATCGTCAGCGCGACTTCCTGGAACGGATCGCCGATGGCTACACGGTCGGGGTCGCGTGCCGGATCGTCGGAATGACGCCCGGATCGGCCTATGCCTTGCGCCGGCGCGCGGGCGGGGCGGTGTTCGCGCTGGGCTGGCGCGCGGCGAACCTGGTCGCGCGCGATCATGTCGCCGAACGGCTGCTCGCCCGCGCGATGGATGGGCAGACCGAAACGATCACCCGCGCCGACGGCAGCGTCGTGGAACGCCACCGGTACGATAACCGCCTCGCCTGCTCCATGCTCGCCCGGCTCGACCGGGAGGCGGACAGCGCCGGCCCGGCCGACGCCGCCGCCGCGCGGCTGATCGCGGGCGAGTTCGACGCCTATCTCGATCTGGTCGCCAAGGACGCCGGCCCGGCGCGCGCGGGCGTGTTCGTCGCTGCCCGCCTGACCGATTCGGCCCGCGCGGATCTGGAACCGGTGGAGGCGCTCGCCCGCGCGGATCGCTTCCACCGCACCGGTGCGGCGCTCGCTGCCGAGGTCGACATCGCCGACCTCGATCTCGACCACCGCGACGATTGGACTGCGGACCAGTGGCAGCGCGCCTTTGCCGCCGGCCTGCTGACGGTCGCGGCCAACACCGTCGCCACGCGTGAAGATTCTATACTTGATGCCCGCGGCGACGCCGGATCCTGCTATGATGCGGATGCCGATCCCGACGATTACGGCCCCGTCTGGATCGACGCGAGCGAGGATCGCTGGTGGACCAGCTTCCCGCCGCCCGATGATTTCTACGGCCGCGAACGGGGATCGCCCGAGGATGACGGTTACCAGCGCGAGTGCACCGAGGAAGAGATCGCCGTCGTCCGACCGCGGCACGAGGCGGAGCGCACCGCCGCGCTGATCCGACGTTGCATCGAACGGGAGACGTGGTTCGCCAACCATGAAGCCGCCTGGCGCGCGGAGAGGAAGGACGACGATGCCGACTGGGCGGATGACGATGATGGCTGGGCGGACGACCAGCCCGCCCCGGCTCAGCCCCTGACCGGCACTCCCGCCGCCGCCAGCGCGGCATGCGCGTCGGCGACCGATGCCTCGCCCCAGTGGAAGATCGACGCCGCCAGCACCGCCGATGCATGGCCCTCGACCACGCCGGCGACCATGTCCGCCAGCGAACCGACCCCGCCCGATGCCACCACCGGCACCGTTGTCCGGTCGGCGATGGCGCGGATCAGCGCGATGTCATAGCCTTGGCGCGTCCCGTCGCGGTCCATCGACGTGACCAGCAGCTCGCCCGCGCCCAGCTCGGCCAGGTGCAGCGCGTGCGCCACCGCGTCGATCCCCGTCGCGCGCCGGCCGCCATGGGTGAACACCTCCCCCCGCTCGCCGCTGCGCCGCGCATCGATGCTGGCGACGCAGCATTGGCTGCCGAAACGTTCGGCGATGTCGGCGACCAGTTCGGGACGGGCGACCGCGGCCGAATTGACCGCGACCTTGTCCGCTCCCGCCAGCAACAGCGCCCGCGCATCCTCCGCCGACCGCACGCCGCCGCCCACCGTCAACGGCATGAAACACATCGCCGCCGTCCGCCGCACCACATCCAGCAAGGTCCCCCGCGCCTCGTGGCTTGCCGTGATATCCAGGAAGCACAGCTCGTCCGCCCCCGCGGCATCATACGCGGCCGCCTGCTCCACCGGATCACCGGCATCGCGCAGCTCGACGAAGTTGACGCCCTTGACGACGCGCCCATTGGCGACATCGAGGCAGGGGATAACGCGCGCCCGGACGGTCACAATGAAAGCTCCTCCCCTTCAGGGGAGGGGTTGGGGTGGGGCCTATCGACAGATTCCGCCGCCTCCAGCACTGCCCCACCCCAAGCCCTTCCCCTGAAGGGGAGGGGCTTCCTGTCATTCACCCCCCTCACGCCGCCGCCCCTCATGCGGATTGGGCCACATGCAACGCCGCCGCCAGATCCAGCCGCCCGTCATACAAGGCCCGCCCGGTGATGACCCCCTCCACCCCGTCGCGCGCATGCAGCGCCAGCACATGGATGTCCGCGATCCCCGCCACGCCGCCGCTGGCGATGACCGGGATCGACACCGCGCGCGCCAGGTCCACCGTCGCCTCGACGTTGCAGCCTTTCAGCATCCCGTCGCGCCCGACATCGGTGAACAGCAATGCCGCGACGCCCGCATCCTCGAACCGGCGGGCCAGATCGACCACGCTGGTCGTCGACACATCGGCCCAGCCCTTGGTGGCGACCATGCCATCGCGCGCATCCACCGCCACCACGACCCCGCCTGGAAAATCCCGCGCCGCGCCGCGCACGAACTCGGGGTCGTCGAGCGCCGCGGTCCCGATGACGACGCGTGACACGCCCAGCTCGAACCAGCGCTCGACGCTCTCGCGCGTCCGGATGCCACCGCCCAGTTGCACATGCCCCGGAAACGCTTCCACGATGCCGCGCACCGCCTCGCCATTCACCGATCGCCCGGCAAACGCTCCGTCCAGGTCGACGACGTGCAGATGCGCAGCGCCAGCGTCCGCGAACAACACCGCCTGCGCCGCCGGATCGTCGCCATACACCGTGGCGCGCTCCATATCGCCCTCCGCCAGCCGCACGACCTGCCCCGCTTTCAGGTCGATGGCGGGAAACACGATCAAGGACGCCACGACAGGAACCTCCGCAACAGATCGAGCCCGTAACGCTGGCTCTTTTCGGGGTGGAACTGCACGCCCAACAGATTGTCCCGCCCGATCGCCGCGGTCACGACGCCGCCATGGTCGGTGGTCGCCACCGCCAGCGCGCCTTCATACGCAAAACTGTGGAGGAAATACGCCTCGCCGCGTTCGATCAGGCGATGGGGCAGGCCGTGGGCCAGGGTGGGGATCACGTCGTTCCACCCCATGTGCGGCACCTTGGTGTCCATATGGCCCGGCACCAGCTTTCGGACATGGCCGGGGATCCAGCCCAGCCCCCGGTGGACGCCCATCTCCTCGCCCGTATCGGCCATCAACTGCATGCCGACACAGATGCCCAGAAACGGCGTGCCGCGCCGCAACGCCGCCTCGACCAGCGCCTCCTCCAGCCCGTCGATGCCGCGCAACGCCGCCGCGCACGCCCCGAACGCCCCCACACCGGGCAGCACGATCCGATCGGCCCGCGCCACCACGTCCGGATCGGCGGTCACCAGCAGGTCGTCGCACCCCACCGCACGCAGCGCGTTTTCGACCGAATGAAGATTACCCGACCCGATATCGATTAGCGCCAGGGACGCGTTGTCGCTCAAAGCACGCCCTTGGTGCTGGGCACCGCATCGCTTTTGCGCGGGTCGATCTCCACCGCCTGGCGCAGTGCCCGGGCCAACCCCTTGAACGCGCTTTCGACGATGTGATGGTTGTTCTGCCCGTACAGCGTCTCGACATGCAGCGTGATTCCGGCGGCTTGCGCGAAGCTGTGGAACCAGTGTTCGATCAACTCGGTGTCGAGGTCGCCCAGCCGCGTCATCGTGAACCCGGTCTTCCACACCAGCCACGGCCGCCCGGAGATGTCGAGCGCGACCCGCGTCAGACACTCGTCCATCGGGCTCAGCGCGTCGCCGTACCGGCGGATACCCCGCTTGTCGCCCAGCGCCTGCGCGATCGCGGCACCGATGGCGAGTGCCGAATCCTCGGTCGTGTGATGCCCGTCGATGTG
The DNA here is from genome assembly GCA_036386955.1 of Sphingomonas sp. Lineage (GTDB taxonomy): Bacteria > Pseudomonadota > Alphaproteobacteria > Sphingomonadales > Sphingomonadaceae > Sphingomonas. Next base: position 7,313 of record DASVUT010000585.1, read on the forward strand.
CAGGTCGCCCGTGACCTCGACACTCAGGTCGATCAGCGAATGCCGCGAAAGCTGCTCCAGCATATGGTCGAGGAAGCCGATGCCGGTGGCGACGCGGTAGGCGCCGGTGCCGTCGAGATCGACGCTGACGGCGATCCGCGTTTCGGCGGTGTCGCGCTGGATGGTGGCGGTACGCATCCCTTCCCCATAACGCTCTGCGATCCACGTGCAATCTTGACCGGCAATCCTATGGCGCTACGTCAGGGGGATGAGCGATGGTCTGCCCGACAGCCTGATCCCCTACGACGAGATCGTCCAGGAAGCGCTGCGCGCCGTGGTCGGCCGCGTGCTGAACACGGTGGTGGAGGGTGGCTCGATGCTGCCCGGCGAACATCATTTCTACATCACCTTCAAGACGCACGCGCCCGGCGTCGACATCCCGCGCCGCCTGATCGAACGCTTTCCCGAAGAAATGACGATCGTCCTCCAGAACCGCTTCTGGGATCTGATCGTCGACGACGAGAAATTCTCGGTGGGCCTAAGCTTCAATCAGGTGCCCTCGAAGCTCGTCATCCCCTATTCGGCGATCACCGGCTTCCACGATCCCGCGGTCAATTTCGAACTCCGCTTCCAGGCGCTCGAAGGCCCCGGCGACGGACCCGAAGCGCATGACGCCGCCCAGAATGACGGCCCGGCTGTCACCCCGGTCGAGGACGGCTCGAACGTCGTCGCAGTGGATTTCAAAAGGAAGAAGTAACGCGCAGCGCGGCAGCCGGCCACGACCGGCTGACTCGCGCCAGCGCGGCCGGCGTGGCGAAGCTACGACCGACGACGCGGCTTTGCCGCGGCGCCGCCCTCCCATGGACATTTGCGCCGAGCCAAAGGTTCTGACCGCATGACCACCCGCACCGAAACCGACTCGCTCGGCCCCGTCCAGGTTCCCGCCGCCGCCTATTGGGGCGCGCAGACCCAGCGTTCGATCGAGAACTTCCCCTTCGGCCCGCGCGAAGCCATGCCGATCGGCATCATCCACGCGCTCGCGCTCGTCAAACAGGCCGCCGCCCGCGTGAACCGCACCCATGGACTCGACCCCGCCAAGGCCGACGCGATCGAAACCGCCGCCGCTGCGGTCGCGGCGGGCGAGCATGATGACCAATTCCCGCTCGTCATCTGGCAGACGGGCAGCGGCACCCAATCGAACATGAACGTCAACGAAGTCATCGCCGGCCTCGCCAATGAGGCTTTGGCGGGCACCCGCGGCGGCAAGATGCCGGTCCATCCCAATGACGACGTCAACCGCGCCCAATCGTCCAACGACAGTTTCCCGACCGCGCTCCATGTCGCGGCCGCGCTGGCGATCCGCGACCGGTTCAAGCCCGCGGCCGGCCGGCTTATCCACGCCCTTGCCGAAAAGGCGACGCAGTGGCGCGACATCGTCAAGATCGGCCGCACCCATTTGCAGGACGCCACGCCGCTGACGCTCGGCCAGGAGTTCGGCGGCTATGCGGTCCAGCTCACCCACGCCTATGAACGCGTGTGCCATGCGGGCGAGGAGGTGCTGGCGCTGGCGCAAGGCGGAACGGCGGTGGGCACTGGTCTGAATGCCCCGCGCGGCTTCGGGGCCGCGTTCGCGACCGAGATCGCCGAATTGACCGGCATCGACTTCGTTTCGGCCGACAACAAGTTCGAAGCCCTCGCCTCCAATGACGCGCTTGTCCACCTCTCGGGAACGCTCAACACGCTTGCCGTCGCGCTCACCAAGATCGCCAACGACATCCGCCTGCTGGGCAGCGGCCCGCGCTCTGGTTTCGGCGAGCTCGACCTGCCCGCCAACGAACCCGGCAGCTCGATCATGCCCGGCAAGGTCAATCCGACCCAGGCCGAAATGCTGACGATGGTCGCCGCGCAGGTCATGGGCAACCATGTCGCGGTCACCGTCGGCGGCATGCAGGGGCATCTCGAACTGAACGTCTTTAAGCCGCTGATCGGGGCCAACGTGCTGCGCTCCATCGACCTGCTGAGCGTCGGCATGGCGACCTTCGCGGCCAATTGCGTCGACGGGCTTGAGCCCAACCGCGCCCGTATCGCCGAACTGGTCGATCGCTCGCTGATGCTCGTCACCGCGCTCGCCCCCGTCATCGGCTATGACGCAGCCGCCAAGATTGCCAAGCACGCTCACGAACATGGCCAGACGCTGCGCGAAGCGGGGCTGGAACTCGGGCTGGTGGACGCGGACACTTTCGACCGCACGGTACGGGCGGAGGATATGCTGGGCACATGAGGGAACTTGCTCGCCCGTCCCGCGCTGTAGCCTCCAAGGAGATTGCCATGTTGAGCAGGGTTGTTGGTGCGTTGGTGGGCCGTGAGATCGATCGCCGCGACGGATCGGGCGGGTTGAAGGGCATGGCCATCGGCGCGCTGGCCATGGGCGGCCTGCGCCGCATGGGGCCGCTCGGACTGTTGCTGGGTGGCGGTTACGTCGCCAAGAAGGCGATGGATCGCCGCCGCCTGAACCGCTAGCCACCCGCGCGCGCGGCCCGCAAGGGCAGGGGCGGGGTTGACGCACGCGCCCTCCCCGGCCCAAAGGCGCGCATGCCAACAACCCCGTCCGATCCGCACGGCTTCCAGCGTCGGGGCGTGCTGTTCGTCCTGTCGTCCCCGTCGGGTGCCGGCAAATCGACCATTGCCCGCATGCTGCTGGCCGACGAGCCCGAACTCGGCATGTCCGTGTCGGCGACGACCCGCCCGATCCGGCCCGGCGAGGTCGACGGTCGCGACTACCACTTCGTCGACCTCGAAGAGTTCCGCCGGATGGTGGCGGACAATGCGTTCCTCGAATGGGCGCACGTGTTCGGCAACCGTTACGGCACCCCGCGGGCGCAGATCGATGCGATGCTCGCCGCGGGCAAGGACGTGCTGTTCGACATCGACTGGCAGGGCGCGCAGCAGCTCTTCCAGATCGCGGGCGGCGATGTCGTGCGCGTCTTCATCTTCCCGCCGTCGATGGAGGAGCTGCGCGCCCGGCTCGAGCGCCGCGCCACTGACGCGGCGGAGGTCATCGAGGCGCGCATGGCCCGGTCGGCGAACGAGGTCAGCCACTGGGACGGTTACGACTATGTCCTGGTCAACGACGATGTCGACCGCTGTTTCGCGCGTGTGAAGACGATCCTGGCCGCCGAACGCCTCAAGCGATCGCGCCAGACCGGCTTGATCGGCTTCATCCGCCGCCTGACCCGTTAGCACGCAGCGCCGCGAGGAAGGAGAGCCCCGCATCCAGGTCGCGGCGCCGGCCGTCGCGCGCGGCTTCGGCGAGCGGATCGCGGCCCCATTGGTCGGCCTGCCAATCCTCGTCAACCTCCGCCGCCGCCCACAGGCCCTCGCCGTCGATCGCGCCTTCGAGCGCGGCCAGCGCCAGGATCAGCGACCCGCTGACGCTTACCAGCGGCGACAGTCCCGCCAGCGTCC
>DASVUT010000586.1:0-2639 GCA_036386955.1 Sphingomonas sp.
TCACGGTCGAAGAGGCCAAGGGTCTCGAGTTCGAGCTCGACGTCGTCGAAGGCATGCAGGTCGACCGCGGCTATCTGTCGCCTTACTTCATTACCAACCCGGAAAAGATGACGGTCGAACTGAACGACCCGTACATCCTGATCCATGAGAAGAAGCTGTCGAACCTGCAGGCGATGCTCCCGATCCTGGAAGCCGTCGTGCAGTCGGGCCGTCCGCTGCTGATCATCGCCGAGGACATCGAGGGCGAGGCTCTGGCCACGCTCGTGGTGAACAAGCTGCGCGGTGGCCTGAAGGTCGCGGCCGTCAAGGCACCGGGCTTCGGCGATCGCCGCAAGGCGATGCTCGAGGACATCGCGGTCCTGACCAAGGGCGAGATGATCTCCGAGGACCTCGGCATCAAGCTCGAAACCGTCACGCTTGCCATGCTCGGCACCGCCAAGCGCGTCACGATCGACAAGGACAACACCACCATCGTCGATGGCGCCGGTGATGCCGATGCGATCAAGGGCCGTACCGAGGCGATCCGCCAGCAGATCGAGAACACCACCAGCGATTACGACCGTGAGAAGCTCCAGGAGCGTCTCGCCAAGCTCGCCGGCGGCGTTGCGGTCATCAAGGTCGGTGGTTCGACCGAGGTCGAGGTCAAGGAGCGCAAGGACCGCGTCGACGACGCGCTGCACGCAACCCGTGCGGCCGTCGAAGAAGGCATCGTGCCGGGTGGCGGCACGGCGCTGCTCTACGCAACCAAGTGCCTCGAGGGCATGAAGGGTGCCAACGACGATCAGACCCGCGGCATCGATATCATCCGCAAGGCGCTCTACGCGCCCGTCCGTCAGATCGCGCAGAACGCCGGTCATGACGGTGCGGTGATCTCGGGCAAGCTGCTCGACGGCAACGACCCGACGCTGGGCTTCAACGCGCAGACCGACGTGTACGAGAACCTCGTCGAAGCCGGCGTGATCGACCCCACCAAGGTCGTCCGCACCGCGCTCCAGGACGCGGCCTCGGTCGCCGGCCTGCTCATCACCACCGAAGCGGCGGTGAGCGAAATGCCCGAAGACAAGCCCGCCATGCCCATGGGCGGCGGCGGCATGGGCGGCATGGGCGGCATGGACTTCTGATTTCGCATGGGAGCAGCGACAAGCTGCTCCCAAGACGAAATCAGAACGGCCAGCGGGCTGGCGGCTGAGCCGCCTGTCCCGTCTGACGCCCAGCAGCGGCTTTGCCGCTGCCCGATGCACCGAAGCAATGGCCCGGCGGAGCACTCCGCCGGGCCTTTGTTTGTCGGCAAGCGCGGCCTATGTTCGCGACCATGCCCAGCGTCGCCCTCGACCCCGCCTATCGCCGCGTAGGAATCCACGAATTCCTCAGTTTGGACCTGGGTGACGCGAAGGCTGAGCTGGTGGACGGCGTCATTTTCATGGTGGCGTGCGGTGGCGAGTCGCATGCCCGGATTGCGGCGAACCTGATCATCGCGCTGGGTACCAGGCTGCGCGGCAGCGGATGCCGCCCTTACGGCTCGGACTTCGCCATGCGCACGGACGAACACACGATCCGCTTCCCCGACGTGAGCGTCTATTGCCGTCCCGCCGACCCGGCGAACGATCGCAGGCAGTTGCTGGGTGACCCGCAGGTCGTGTTCGAAGTGCTGTCGCCCTCGACCGCATCCAATGACCAGCGGGTCAAGCTGCCCGAATATCAGGCGCTGACCGGCCTGCGTGAGATCGTCCTGGTCGACCCGGAGTCCGAACGCGTCCACCTGTACCACCGCACCGCGCGCGGGGGCTGGACCGGCGAATGGCTGAACGTCGGCGAGGACGTGCCGCTACCCTCGCTCGACGTGGTCATCCCATACACCGAGATCTTCGCGCGTGATTGACGCCCCACACGCCGGAACATCCCCGTGCTGACCGGCAGCCGCGCCGACGATCCGCAACCGCCGATCGCGAGCCTCGTCTTCGGCTATGGCCCCATGCTCCCGCTCGTCGTCGCGGCCGCCGCCGCATGGGCACCGATCGGGTGGGTCTCGCTGCTGGCGGTACGATTGGCGATCGTCTGGGCGGCGCTGATCCTGGCGTTCGTCGCGGGCGTCCGGCGCGGGTTCGGCATGGGCGTCGACCGGGCGAGCACGCCGGTCGAACTGGCGACGGCGATCACCTATTTCACGCTCGCCGGGCTGGCGCTGATCGTGCCGCTCGCCGCCAATGCGCTCGCGTTGCTCGTGGTCGGTTATGTCCTTGTTGCCTGGGCCGACACACGCGCCGCCCGCCGCGGCGATGCGCCCCGCCATTTCGCCCGCCTGCGCGCGACCCAGATGCCGATCGGCGCGGCGGCTCTGGCGGCGATGTGGGCGCGGCTGGTGATTGGTTAACCCGATCTTAGCCCGGCGGTCGGCATGGGAGGCCATGGCCGGGAGGCGCTCACAGCTATGGGATCTGGCGATTGCGGTCCTGATCGCGGGTGCGCTGTTCTGCCTGTTCTTCCATCCCGCCATCCTCGATCCGCACAATGTGGGCTGGCTGCTCCGGGGCACCGACAATGGTGAGAATGCGCTGGGGCTTCATGCCTGGCTGAACGATCCCGCCGCGCGCGGGCTGCGCACCACGGTGCTGAACACGCCTGAGGGCGTGCCCATCCTG
>DASVUT010000587.1:0-5376 GCA_036386955.1 Sphingomonas sp.
TGAACGGGCTGGTGAGCGGGCGCGGCGAGGCGAGTTCGCGGCGGAGCAGTGCGACGCGCGCGGCCTCGTCCAGTGCGAGATACTCCGCCTCCACCCCCGCCTGCGCCAGGAGTTCGGCGACGACGCGTTCGTGCACGGCGGAATTCTGGCGCAGATCGAGCGTGGCGAGGTGGAAGCCGAAGGTTTCGACCCCGCGCACCAGCCGTCCCAAGGCCCCGCCGCTGCCCAGGACCGAACCGGCGACCTTGCCGCCGCCATGGCGCAGGCCGCGCGCGATCGCGACGAGATCGGTGCGAAACGCCTGCGGGTCCGCATAGGGCAGCCCGGTCAGTTGCCCCGGGCGCGGGGGTGCCTTGCCGGTCAGCGCGCGATGGGTGGCGGCGAGGCGGGCGTAGATGCCCGAGATCGCGCGGCGATAGGGTTCGTCGCGGCGGCTTTCGGCGGCGTCGCCGCTGGCATCGGCGAGTGCGAGGATGGCGGCGTCGACCTCGGCATGCTCGGTCGAGATCGACAGTTCGGCACCCAGGGCGTGGAGCTGATCGAGGAAATGGCCGATCACCGCCTCGGCGGCGCGGGCGAGGGCCGTGCGTAGCGAGTCGGCGGTGACGTAGGGATTGCCGTCGCGGTCGCCGCCGATCCAGGTGCCGGGTTTCAGGAATGACGGCACGCGCTCACCCAGCGCCCGGTCCCAGCGCGCATAAAGGGCGGGCAGCGTGGGGAGGAAGACGTCGCGCAAATAGGAGAGCGCGGTTTCGACCTCGTCGGTGACATACAGCCGCTCGCGTCGCAGCACGCGGGTCTGCCACAGCAAGGCGATCTGGCGTCCGATCGCCTCGTCAACGGTGTCGCCATCGGGTGTCGTGACCTGCCCCGCGTCGCGCAGCGCCATCAGTTGGGCGATGCGGTTGCGGTGGTCGATCATGCTCTTGCGCCGCACCTCCGTCGGGTGCGCGGTGAGGACCGGGGCGATCAGCGCATGGCTCAGCAGGTCGAGCACGGCGGCACGGTCGACCCCGGCGGCCGCGAGCGTGTGAATCGCGGCGGCGACCTCCGCCCCGGCCTCCGTCGTGATGCCCTGGCGATCCTCGGCGAGGTTGGCGAGCATCGAGAACAGCATGAAGCCGCGGACGAAATCGAGCGTCTCGTCGAGGTCCAGATTGCTCAGATGTTCGTCGAGCCCCGCGCCGTCATCACTGTCCTCGCCGTCGCGGTGCCGTTCGACCGAGGCGCGGCGGATCGCCTCCGTCGCGTCGAACAGTTCGGGGCCGCCATAGGCGCGGATGACCTCGCCCAGGCGCGCGCCCAGATAGCGGATGTCGGGATTGTTGGCGATCGGGGGCAGCGTCATGCGGCGATGCTGCGCTGCGGCACGCGACGCGTCAACCGGCTGCGATCAGCGCGGTGGCGCGGCGCTGCCCGCCGGTGCGCCGCCGCCGAGCGACGGATCGGGACCGGCGTTGATCGGCGGTTCGGCGTTGGAGGGGGAGGGCGGCGGCGGGCGGTTGGGGTTGGCGACGCGCCATTCGCGCTCTTCATCGGAGGTGACGGTGCCATCGCGGTTGAGATCGAGCATGTCGAAGCGGGCAAGCTGGCCTTGCGAATATTCGCTCGAGGTGATCGTGCCGTTGGCGTCGGTATCGAATTCGCGGATGCGGCTGTGCTGGCGCGGCAGTTCGTCCGCCGTGATCGTGTCATCGTGATTGCGGTCGAGCCGGCGGAAACGGCGTTCCATTATGCCGCCATAGTCGAGTCGCGAGGTGACGGCGGGCGGGGTGAAGCCGGACGCGCGTGCCTGCGCCTCCATCGCCGCGCGCTCCTCCCTTTTGCTTTGTCCGCACGCCGCGAGGGCCACGCCGAGCGCGATCGTCGCCGCCATCATCATCACCCGCATCACTCGCGTTCCTATCGTTACGCTTCCAGTTCCACATCCCAGTACAGCCAGTCGTGCCAAGTCTGATGCAGATAATTGGGCGGGAAGCTGCGGCCATGTTCCTGAAGGTGCCAACTGGTCGGGCGGATCGGTTCGACATGGAGCGGCATCGCCGCCTGTTTGGGCGTGCGGCCACCTTTCTTCAGGTTGCACGGCGCACAGGCGGTGACGACGTTCTCCCAGGTCGTGCGACCGCCCTGCGCTCGGGGCACGACATGGTCGAAGGTCAGATCGCGCGGGGCGCCGCAATATTGACAGGCGAAACGATCGCGCAGGAACAGGTTGAAGCGGGTGAAGGCGGGAAAGGCCGAGGGCTTCACATACTGACGCAGCGCGATCACGGACGGCAGTTTCATCGTCACGGTCGCGCTGCGCACCTCACGCTCGTAATGCGCGACGATGTCGACCCGGTCGAGGAACACCGCCTTGACCGCGGTCTGCCAGGGCCAGACGCTCAACGGGTAATAGGACAACGGGGTATAGTCCGCGTTCAGGACGAGCGTCGGGCAGCCGTCCGGATGGCGGATCAGATCGGGGTGGAACAACGCACACTCCCTTCGGCCTGTGGCTGGCCGGGCGAGCGTTGCCCGGCCAGAATGACATCGGCATGACAGCACAACCCATGATTCACGGTCAAGGTTCACCCGCGCCCATCGTCACGCGCTTCGCGCCGAGCCCGACCGGGCGGCTGCACCTGGGGCACGCCTGGTCGGCGATCCTGGCGCATGATCTGGCGCGCGCGGCGGGTGGGCGGTTCCTGCTGCGGATCGAGGACATCGACGCGGGACGGAGTCGGGCGGAGCATGTCGCGGCGATCGTCGCGGACCTGGAGTGGCTGGGGCTGAGCTGGGACGGCTATGCGGTTCAGTCGGAGCGGCTGGATTTGTATGCGAGCGCGCTGGAGCGGTTACGCGGGCTGGAGCTGGTCTATCGCTGTTTCTGCACGCGCGCGGCCATCAGCGCGGCACTGTCCGCGCCGCATGCGCCGGAGGTGGTCTATCCGGGGACGTGCCGGGCGCTGTCGGCGGGTGAGAGCGCGGCGCGGGCCGGCGAGCCGCATGCGTGGCGGCTGGATGTGGCCGCGGCGGTGGCGCTGGCGGGGCCACTGGCGTGGCATGACGCCATACAAGGTTCGATCGTCGCCGCTCCGCTGTCGGCGGGCGATGTCGTGCTGGCGCGCAAGGACGCACCGACGAGCTATCACCTGGCGGTCACGGTGGACGATGCCGACCAGGGGGTGACCGACGTCGTGCGCGGGGTCGATCTGTTCGCGGCGACGCATGTCCACCGGTTGCTCCAGGCGCTGCTGGACCTTCCGACGCCGCGTTATTACCACCACGCGCTGCTGACCGGGCCGGACGGCAGGCGGCTGGCGAAACGGCATGGCAGCCCGACGCTGGAGGCGCGGCGGCTGGCGGGCGAGGACGGGTTGCAACTTGCCGCAACCTTGCGCCGCGCAGGCGTTGGATTTGGCGGTGGGCGTTCCTAATTAGGGTCCATGAATACTTTCCTCGCAATCCTGCTGGGCGCCGCGATGCTGGCGACCCTGGTCGCGCTGGTCCGCGGCATCATCGCCTTCCTTCAGGAGGGCACGGCCGAGGTCAGGAACGGCAACGGGCCAAGCGCCGGCTCCGTCAAGTCCAACAAGATGATGCAGCAGCGCGTGTTCTTCCAGGCGCTGGCGATCCTGATCGTGGTGCTGATCCTGTTCGCGGCGGGGCGGACCTGAGCCGGCGGGCGCGCTGACCATGGTCAGACTGAACCGCATCTACACGCGCACCGGCGATGACGGCACGACGGGACTCGTCGATGGCAGCCGCGTGGCGAAGACGGCGGCGCGCATGCACGCGATCGGCGATGTCGACGAGCTGAACTGCGCGATCGGCATCGCGGTGGGGCTGGTCGAGGGCGACATGGCCGCGCGGCTGACGCGCATCCAGAACGAGCTGTTCGATTGCGGTGCCGATCTCGCCACCCCGGCGGCAATCGACGGGGCACTGCGCATCGTGCCGTCGCAGGTCGAGCGGCTGGAGGCGGAAATCGACGCGATGAATGCCGATCTCGACCCGCTGACCAGCTTCGTCCTTCCGGCGGGCGAGCCGGGCGCGGCGGCGCTGCACCTGGCGCGGGCGATCGCCAGGCGGGCCGAGCGGGCGGGCGTCGGGATGGCGGGCGACGAGCCGGCGAGCCCGGCGGCGCTTGCCTATCTGAACCGTCTGTCCGACTGGCTTTTCGTCGCAGCGCGCGCGGTGAACCGCGCGGGCGCGGGGGATGTTCTGTGGAGGCCGGGCGCGACACGTTGACCGCCGCGCGTTGATTTGGGGGAGGGGCGTCGATGTTGAGCGCACATGCGCGGCACGATCCGCTGGCGGAGCGCTATGCGCGCGTCCGCGCCCTGTCGCTCGACCTGGCGGCGGCGCTGTCGGACGCGGATGCCAGCGTCCAGTCGATGCCCGACGCGTCGCCCGCGAAATGGCATCTGGCGCATACGAGCTGGTTCTTCGAAACCTTCGTGCTGCGCGATCATGCGCCCGGGTACCGGATGCACGATCCGCGCTGGCCGTTCCTGTTCAACAGCTATTACGAGGCCGAGGGGCAGCGGCACGCCCGCGACCGGCGCGGGATGATCACGCGGCCGACACTGGACGAGGTGCGGGCGTATCGCGCGCATGTCGACGCGGCGATGGCCGTTGCGCTGCCCGCCCTGGACGACGCGGCGCGCGCGCTGGTGGAGCTGGGGTGCCATCATGAGGAACAGCATGCCGAGCTGTTGATCACCGACATCCTCCACCTGTTCAGCCAGAATCCGCTGGAGCCCGCGCTTCATGCGCCCGCGCGCAAGGTGCCGGTCGCGGTGCCGCCGCCGATCGGGTGGCTCGCGTCGGAGGAGCGCGTGGTCGACATCGGGCATGGCGGCGCGGGTTTCGCGTTCGATTGCGAAGGACCGCGGCACCGCGTGCTGCTGGCCGCGCATGCGATCGCCGACCGGACGGTGACCAATGGCGAATGGGCCGCGTTCATCGCCGATGGCGGGTATCGCGACGCGCGGCATTGGCTGTCGGATGGCTGCGCATGGGTGCGGGCGGGCGATGTGGGTGCGCCCTTGTACTGGGAGGCGGGCGAGGGCGGCTGGACCCGGTTCGGGCTCGACGGGCGGCGCGCGATCGATCCCGCCGCGCCGGTGACGCATGTCAGCTTCTACGAGGCGGATGCCTATGCGAGCTGGGCCGGGGCGCGGTTGCCGACCGAGTTCGAATGGGAAGCGGCGGCGTCGGCGCACGACGCGCGTGGCGGCAACCAGCTCGACGCGGCCGGGGCGGTCGAGCCGCGACCAGCGGTCGGGGGTCACGGCTTTTTCGGCGATGTGTGGGAATGGACGGGCAGCGCCTATCGCCCCTATCCGGGCTTCGCGGCGGCGGATGGGCCGGTGGGCGAATATAATGGCA
>DASVUT010000588.1:0-2153 GCA_036386955.1 Sphingomonas sp.
GACAAGCTCAGCACGAACGGTTTGCTGTGGACGGTTGAGGCGGTAACGCCGACGAGAACAAGTCAACGGGAGATAAGAATGCGCGTTCTGATCGTCGAGGACGAGCCCAATCTGGGCCAGCAGCTCAAGAACACGCTGGAAGGGGCGGGCTATGCCATCGACCTGGCCACCGACGGCGAGGAAGGGCTCTTCTTGGGGCAGACCGAGAGTTACGACGCGATCGTGCTCGACCTCGGACTGCCCGAGATCGACGGACTGACCGTGCTCGACCGGTGGCGCAAAGAGGGCAAGACCACGCCCGTACTGGTGCTGACCGCGCGTGACAGCTGGTCGGACAAGGTGGCCGGGCTGGACGCGGGTGCGGACGATTATGTCGCCAAGCCGTTCCAGAGCGAGGAGCTGATCGCCCGTCTGCGCGCGCTGATCCGCCGTGCGTCGGGCAATGCGAGCGCCGAGATGACCGCGGGCGATGTCCGGCTGGACACGCGCAGCGGCAAGGTCACGCGGGCGGGCGAGCCGGTGAAGCTGACCGCGCAGGAATATAAGCTGCTGAGCTATCTGCTCCATCACAAGGGCAAGGTGGTCAGCCGCACCGAGTTGATCGAGCACATCTACGACCAGGATTTCGACCGCGATTCGAACACGATCGAGGTGTTCGTGACGCGCATCCGCAAGAAGCTGGGGCAGGACGTGATCACGACCATCCGCGGGCTGGGATACAGCCTGGAGGAACCGGACGCGCGTACGCCCGCGTCGGCTTAGTCCACTATGCAATCAACCTGCCGTCACCCCGGGCTTGACCCGGGGTCCCGCTCTTCTCTGTCGCGGGAAGAATCGGGACCTCGGGCCAAGCCCGGGGTGACGAGCTGAGGAGCCGGCCGTGAGCACGACGGCCCCGGTCGCCACCCCCACCACCGGGTCGCTGTCGCGGCGGATGATCCTGGTCGCGGCGGTGTGGATTACCGTGTTGCTGTCGGGCGGCGGGTTCGCGCTCGATCGCGTTCTGACCACCGCGATCACGCGCAATTTCGATGCCCAGCTGGAATATGTGCTGCGGTCGCTGCTGCTGTCGGCGGAGATCGGCCCCGACGGCGAAGTGATATTTTCACGCGATGCCGTCGCGGATCAGCGGTTCCTGGAGCCCGCATCGGGGCTGTACTGGCAGATCTCGGCGCGGGGGCAGGATCCGTTTCCGTCGCGATCTTTATGGGACCGGGTGCTCGCCTATGGCTCCCCGCACCGCGATACGGCGATCCATATCTATGACAGCCGCCAGTTCGCCGAGGAGCCGTTGCGGGTCGTCGAGCGTGACGCGGTGCTGCCCAAATCGCCCGTGCGCTGGCGGTTCCAGGTCGCGCAGAGCCGCGAGGGATTGAACGCGCAGATATCCGCCCTGCGGCGGACGCTGGTGCGATCGTTCGTGTTGCTGGGGCTGGGGCTGGTGGTGCTCGCGGCGCTCCAGACGCTGTACGGGCTATGGCCGCTGCGCCGCGTGCGGGCGGAGATCGCGCGGATGCGGGCCGGCAAGTCGAGCCGTGTCGAGACCCCCATGCCCGACGAACTCGTGCCGATGGTCGAGGAGCTGAACGGGCTGATCGAACATAATGAACGCCAGGCGGAAGAAGCGCGGCGGCATGCCGGCAATCTGGCCCATGCGCTGAAAACCCCGCTGACCGTGATCATGAACGCGGCCACCGCGCAGTCGGACGATCTGGCCGAGACGGTGGTGCGTGAGGCGCGGACGATGCGGCGTCAGGTCGACCACCATCTGGCGCGCGCGCGCGCGGTCGGCCGGCGCGGCGCGGCGCACAGCCGCGCCGATGTGTGGCCGAGCCTGGAGTCGGTCGAGCGCGCGGTGGGGCGTCTGTACCGGCATGTGCGGATCGACGTGGATGGTCCGCGCGACCTGCAGGTCCATGTCGAGCGGCAGGATTTGGACGAGATGCTCGGCAATCTGATCGAGAATGCCGCGAAATATGGCGGCGGCAGCGTGTTCGTGACCGTCCGCGCGGAGGCCGGCTATGTCGAGTTCCTGGTCGAGGACGACGGAACAGGTATTCCGGCCGACGAACGCGGCCGCATCTTCGATCGGGGCGTGCGGCTGGACACGGGCAAGCCGGGGACCGGACTGGGTCTGGCGATCGTGCGCGATG
>DASVUT010000589.1:0-5396 GCA_036386955.1 Sphingomonas sp.
GTCTCCTCGTCGAGCCGCAGATACCCCCGTTCGGCGGCCATTGCCAGCGCCGGGCACGCGTGCCTACACCGCCCGCGAACCAGGCGAGAGGGGCCCGATGCACGTCGACACGACCAGTTCCACCGATCCAGTGGCCGCGGGCGATCCGGTCCATGGTTATGACGCGCCGGACCTGCGCGTGTTCATGTTCGCGCTGTTCTTCATCTTTGGCGGGATCACGTCGCTCAACGACGTGATCATTCCCAAGCTCAAGGAGCTGTTCACGCTCAACTATGCCCAGGCGTTGCTGGTGCAGTCGGCGTTCTTTGCGGCCTATGCGATCGTGTCGATCCCGGCGACGGCGGTGGTGCGGCGGTTCGGGTACATGCGATCGGCGTCGATCGGGCTGGTCACGATGATGGCCGGGTGTCTGCTATTCATTCCGGCGTCCTCGTCGGCGACATTTGGCGTGTTCCTGATGGCGCTGTTCGTGCTGGCGGCGGGGATCACGGTGGTGCAGGTCGTCGCCAACCCGCTGATATCGCTGCTGGGCGCGCCGCGCACGGCGCATAGCCGGCTGACATTCGCGCAAGGGTTCAATTCGCTCGGCACCACGGTGTTTCCCTATGTGGGGTCGATCGTGATCCTGGGGAGCCTGGCGAGTGTGGACGCGTCGACCCTGACGGGCGCGGCGCTGGATGCGTACCGCGCGCAGGAAACGCAGGTCGTGGTGAACACCTATCTGACGCTCGCGGCGGCGCTGGCCGTCGTGGCGGCGGTGGTGTGGACCAAGCGCGACCGGTTGCAGGAGCGGCCCGAGCCGACGGGGTCGATGCTGGCCGCGTTCAACCTGCTCGGGCGGCCGCGGTTCGGCTTCGGTGCGGCGTGCATCTTCCTTTATGTCGGGGCGGAGGTCGCGATCGGATCGCTGATCGTGAACTACCTGTCCGAGCCGGGCGTCATGGGGCTGACCGAGCAGGATGCGGGCAAGATGGTGCCGCTTTACTGGGGCGGGGCGCTGATCGGGCGGTTCATCGGTGCCTATGTCCTGACGCGCATATCGCCGGGAAAGGTGCTGGCGTTCGTGGCGGCGGGATCGATCGCGCTCATCCTGATTTCGGCCAACACCACCGGCGCGCTGTCGGGCGGATCGCTGCTGGCGATAGGCCTGATGAACTCGATCATGTTCCCGACCATCTTCACGTTGGCGAGCGAGGGCCTGGGCCGGCGTACCGCCGAAGGATCGGGGGTGATCGCCACCGCGATCGTGGGCGGCGCGGTGATCCCGCCGCTGACGGGCATGCTGGCGGATACCAGCGGAAGCCTGCAGTTCGCGCTGCTGCTACCGGCGATCTGTTACGCGCTGATCGCGGGATACGGTATGTACGCAAGGCGGCCGGCGGCCGAGGTCGCCAGATCGGCATAGACCTGCTTTAGCGATGCCAATTTTTCGCGCTGCGGCGGTTGGCGCGGCGCGACGTAGCACGCACGCATGACATGGCGGCAGAGGGGAGACGCGGTCGCGGGCGTGGCATCGGCCTGGATCGGCGCGCTCGCCGGCGCGTCGGCGCAGGTGCCGCCCGCTCGCGAGGGGCTGAACCTGGCAGCGACCGAGCGTGTCCGCTTGGAGACGATCGACGGGCAGGCGCGCGCCGGGTTTCGCGCCGACGATACGCTGCTTAACCTGCGAACCACCGCGTTGGCCGAGTATCGCGACGGGCCGCTGACCCTCGCCGCCGAACTGTGGGACAGCCGGGTCTATGGCGGCAAGTCGGGCTCGCCGATAACGACGAACGAGGTGAACGCGCTCGAGCTTGTTCAGCTATCGGCGACGCTGCGGCTGAGCCCGCGCGTGACGGTGCAGGCGGGGCGTTTCGTGCTCAACCTGGGCTCCCGGCGGCTGATCGCGGCGGATGATTACCGTAACACCACCAACGGCTATACGGGCGTGCGGGTCGACTTGGCACCGTCGCAGCAATGGCGTGCCACTGCTATCTATGTCCTGCCGCAGCAGCGTCGCCCCGACGATCGCGACGCGCTGTTCGACAATGCGGTCGCGCCGGATCGTGAAGGGCTAGATCTGGTTCTGTGGGGCGGGCTGATAAGCCGGGCGCGAACGATCGGCCCGGCGATGCTGGAGGCGTCGTTCTTCCATCTGGGCGAGCGTGATCGGGCCGGCCGGCCGACGCGCGACCGCTCTCTCGACACCGCTGCGCTACGTGTCCTGCGCGACCCCGCCGTCGGCCGCTTCGATTACGAGGTGGAGGCCATCGTTCAGCGTGGGCAAGCCTCGGCGTCCACGGCCCCCACGGCACCAACCTTGGAGGTACGCGCTTGGTTCGTTCACGCCGATGCGGGCTATACATTGCCCGGCGGATGGAAGCCGCGCGTGTCGGTGGAGGTCGATCATGCCAGCGGCGACGGCCGCGGCGCGCGGTTCACCCGGTTCGATACGCTGTTCGGGATGCGCCGCGCCGACCTGGCCCCTGCGGGCCTGTACAATGCGATCGCGCGAACCAACGTGTCGAGTCCCGGCATCCGCATCGAAGCGGTGCCCTCACGATCGACGGACGCGTTCGTCAGCTACCGCGTGCTATATCTGGCGTCCCGCACCGACAGCTTCGCCGCGACAGGCGTGCGCGACCCGACGGGCCTATCCGGTGGTTTCGCCGGGCATCAGGTCGACGCGCGGATACGCCACCGGCTGAACCCGTCGCTGACGCTGGAGGCCGATGGCGTGCTGCTGGCGAAGGGTGCGTTCCTGCGCACCGCGCCGGGCGCCCCATCCGGGCGCTGGACACGCTATGTGTCGCTCAACCTGCTCGCGAGCTTCTGACCGTCAGAACGCGGCGATCCCGGTGATGGCGCGTCCCAGGATGAGGGCGTGGACGTCGTGTGCGCCTTCATAGGTGTTGACGGTTTCCAGGTTCATCAGGTGGCGCATGACGTGATACTCTCCCGATATCCCGTTGCCGCCGTGCATGTCGCGCGCGGTGCGGGCGATGTCGAGCGCCTTGCCGACGTTGTTGCGCTTGACGATCGAGACCATCTCCGGCGCGAACCGGCCTTCGTCCATCAGCCGTCCGACGCGCAACGACGCCTGCAGCCCCAGCGCAATCTCGGTTTCCATGTCAGCCAGCTTCTTCTGGAACAGCTGACGGCCGGCGAGCGGGGTGCCGAACTGCTTGCGGTCGAGCCCGTATTGGCGCGCGGCGTGGAAGCAGAACTCGGCCGCGCCCAGCGCCCCCCAGCTGATCCCGTAGCGGGCACGGTTGAGACAGCCGAACGGGCCCTTGAGCCCTTCAACATGCGGCAACAGCGCGTCCTCGCCGACCTCGACCGCGTCCATCATGATCATGCCGGTGATCGACGCACGAAGCGACAGCTTGCCTTCGATCTTGGGGGTTGCGAGGCCCTTCATGCCGCGCCGGAGGATGAACCCGCGGATCGCGCCGTCATGCGCGTCGGACTTGGCCCAGACGACGAAGACGTCGGCGATGGGGCTGTTCGAGATCCAGGTCTTGGAACCCGAGATCAGATAGCCGCCATCGGTTTTGACCGCGCGCGTCGTCATGCCGCCGGGGTCGGAGCCCGCGTCGGGCTCCGTCAGCCCGAAACAGCCGATCCATTCGCCCGACGCCAGCTTTGGCAGGTACTGCCGCTTCTGCTCCTCCGAGCCGAAGCTGTGGATGGGGTACATGACAAGCGAGGACTGGACGCTCATCATCGAACGATAGCCTGAGTCGATGCGCTCGACCTCGCGCGCGACCAGCCCGTAGGCGACATAGCCGGCACCGACGCCGCCATATTCCTCCGGAATGGTGGGCCCCAGCAGCCCCAGCGCTCCCATCTCGCGGAAGATCTCGGGGTCGGTATGTTCATGCGCGAAGGCATCGACGATGCGGGGCAGGAGCTTGTCCTGCGCATAGGCCGCCGCGGTGTCGCGGATCATCCGCTCGTCATCGCTTAGCTGATCGTCCAGCAGAAACGGGTCCGCCCAATCGAACTTGCCCATGCCCGCCATCGTCAACGCTCCTCCGTTCGAAGGCGCGGTACGGCGATGGCGCACGGGGTGCAAGCCGCCGGGTTGCTTCAGATTGCCTCGATCGTCAGTGCGTCGATGCGGACCGTGCCGCCGGGCCGGCGCGTCGCGGTGAGGTCGGCGAGCAGATGGCCGCGCATCGTCAGGTCACGGTCGGGTAGAGCGGTAAGCCACGCGGCGGGGTCACCATCAGGCCCGATCGCGAGTACGGCGTCGTGCCGCGTGCCGGTGAAGGTGGCGCTCGCCCAGGGATGGGATCGCCACGTCGCGATCGTGCAGTTCAGCCCCACCGAAGCCGCATCCGCCACGATCGCGCGGGCGAGCAGGGTGGCGGAGTCGGGGGGCAGGACGGGGTCGAGCCTCATGCGTGATACTCCGCCATGAACCGTTCGGCGCGCGCGACGATCGACGCGCCGGGCCGGCGACCGCGCCGAAGGTCATCGACCAGGCGCGGATCGCTGACCGCCAGCCGACCGAATTTCGTCCGCGGCATCGCCGTGCGATCGCAGAACAGCTTGATCTTGGTGAGCAGCATCCGTTCCTCCCGAGTCTTGGATGCCGTTCCATTTCTGTTCCAATTTCCAACTTGTCTAGGATTATTTCCTGCTGTAGGAACGAAGCATGAACTCCGCCGATCCACGCGCGCGGCTGGCCGAACTCGCGACCGGTGCCAATAACCTGGCGGCCCTGTCGCGGATGCTCGGGCGCAACGCCGCTTATCTCCACCAATATGTGCAGCGGGGGAGCCCACGGGTGCTGCCCGACCGCGAACGCGGGCTGCTGGC
Organism: Sphingomonas sp.; assembly: GCA_036386955.1. GTDB lineage: Bacteria > Pseudomonadota > Alphaproteobacteria > Sphingomonadales > Sphingomonadaceae > Sphingomonas. The sequence continues at coordinate 4,807 of DASVUT010000589.1, forward strand.
CGACCATTTCGGCCTCGACGAGGCGGAGCTTGGCGGCCCGGCCGCGCGCTTCGCGTTGCCGCGCATGGCGCTGGCGGCGTCAGCGGGGCCGGGGGCACTGGTCGACGGCGAATTGATGCTGGGGACCGACACCGTCGATCCGGTGCTCGCGCGGCGGCTAGGCCTGCGGGACGGACAGGCGGCGATGCTGCGCGTGCGCGGCGATTCGATGGAGCCGACGATGGTCGACGGCGATCACCTCGTCGTGCGGCTGGACGATCGCCGCCCCGACGTGCGCGGCGGCGTTTACGTCATCCGGGTCGACGACGCGCTGATGGTGAAGCGCGTGACGGCGACGCGCGAGGGCCTGCGCGCGACGAGCGACAATCCGGCGGCGGGCGCGGTGACGGGAAGGGTGGAGGTGATCGGGCGCGTGGTGTGGCGGATGGGTGCGCCGCGGTGATCTCTTGAACTTCGCTCAGCACGGACGGGGTTTAGCGATTGCGCCACCACAGCAGGACTGCAATCACCACGCCCAGCGCCAGTCCGATCAGGAACCCGCGCGTCGGTTCGCCATAGAGCAGGCCGATGGCCGTGCCGCCGATGCTGCC
>DASVUT010000590.1:0-2276 GCA_036386955.1 Sphingomonas sp.
GGGCCCAGTCACGGTGCGTTCGGAAAGCTTGTGCTTGTGCCTGCACGGCCGCGAACGTGCGGGCGAGATCACGCCGGCAGCGTCAGGCCCCAGATGCGGCGCCAGTTCGGCGCGACCTGATCGACGGGGGCGCCCAGGCGATCGACCTCGACCTTGAATTCGGCCAAAAGGCCGTCGCCCTCTCCATTTTTGAGCCATTCGGCCATGTAGGGGAACATGGCGGTGTGCGACCGCAGCTTGCGCGGGGTCCAGGGCAGGGTCTCGGCGGCGCGCGCCTCCGCCAGAATGGCGTGCATCAGCGCGCGGATGGTTTCGGGGGTGTGTTCGACCGGACGGGTCACCGGCATCGGCTCGGTGAACAACTCGCCGGCTTGGGGCACATGGCCGAACAGATCGTCTTGCATCACGGCCATGCTACCCGCTCAGCCCGCCGGGTTCAACGCGGGCACGGCCGGACCGAGCAACTTGTCCACAAGTTTTTCGATCTGCGGCGCGATGCCATCCTCGATCAACGCATCGCGCACCCGCTTGCGCGCGCGCTGGAACTTCTCGCCCTCTTTCAGCTCGACCATCTGCGCGACCGACTCCGCCTCGGCACCGGCCGCGGCGAGGCGTCGATGCAGCGCATCACGCGCATCGAACAGCGGGATCGGCAGGTTGAACATCGCTTTATCAAAGTGGCGCGCACCAAATTGACCCCTGGCTTGATACTGCTCCGCGCGTGCCCGAGCAGTTTCGCTGTTCAACACAGCAGTGATGTATTGTGCGGCGTCTTCACTTGTGAAGCTTGACCAGTATAGAATATGCTCCACAATCGCACGATCATCGCGGATGATCATGGCTGCGGGCATACTACCGGACGCAGCATATACAACCCGAACGGGCGAGATCGGGAATTGTGATGATAGCTGACCGATATAGTCAAGTTGCTCAATGAAGGTTCTGTTGCCTTTGCCGTTCTCGTTCCAGGAAAGTTCGGCTGAATTCATCCAAGAAGATAAGTGGTCCAAACCTTCGTTGCGGGCAGCTTGCGCATCCAACAGCTTTCCGTCCCCAGTGACAGGGACGACACCTTCAAAGCTTCGAAACAAGCGGTAAGGAAGAATTGACTCGCCCAGCAGTACGGGATGCAGAAACGCGCTTTCAACGTTGCCTTCCAAGCCCTGAACGTCGCGCCACGGCTTCTTCTCGAGCGCCGAGCGTCGGCTAACGACCAACGGAGCGGTTGGATTGCTGCCAAGCCTACCGGAGGATTTGCGCTCAACAAGAACAAACGCCCGTGGAATCAGGATCGCGCCTTGACGGAACATCTTGCGGTATGCCGAGCCCCCTGAGCGTTGCGCGGTCTCAGGCGCTGCGGCACCCTCGATCACTGTCAGGCGAGCGTCTGCGATGTCCTCTGGGGCGTCGCGATATGGAAGCGATCCCGAGTATGCGCGAACCACCTGAGGCATGGCGCTGGCGATCGCGCGCTTGCGGCCGAACACCACGCATGCAGGGACAGGGAACAGCGGCTTAACGCTGTCATCCATGGTCCATGCTTCATCCCAGGCTACATTGTAGCCGAACCGACCCGTGCGGAACTTCTCGAACTGGGCGCGAGTCAACGCCGCCAGGGGAAGCACGAAAGCGAGCCGGCCATTCGGTCGTAAATAAAGGTGTGAGCCGCGGCTAACAAACAGGGCGCACAAGTCGTTGTGCGACGGTATCGACCCCACGTAGACCTTCTCGCCCTTGGCCAGGTCCTTGAAGCGCGCCTGCAGGTCGGGGCTCATATGGCGGTATGCGACCCAGGGCGGGTTGCCGACGATGACGTTCGCCCAGCCGCCGCCACTCGACAGCGACAGCGGGCGTGACAGGTTGCGCGCGACATAGGACCAGATCGTGTCGCGCCCCTCGCGCCGCAGCCGGTCCATCAACGCATAGGTGACGCCCAGATCGACCACCGCGCGGCGATGTTCATCGGTCAGCCCGACCTTCTGATGCACGCGCCCCAGCCGTTCGACCGCATCCTCGGGCAATTCGCGCAAGTGCGCATCGGTGATCCGCAGCAGCGCCGTCTCCACCTGGTCGCGGGTCATGTCCTGAAGCGAGGCGGTGCGCATCCGCTCGATCGCCTTGTCGAACAGGGCGGGATCGCGGCAGAAGGTTTCGGGGAAGGACAGGATTTCGCGGCCGCCCGTGGACGGCTCACCGGCGGCGCCCGCCGGGGGCGGGGGCACGCGGATTTCGAGTACGGCTTCGTTCAGCGTCTGCGCGATCCCCAACTGCATCGC
>DASVUT010000591.1:0-4285 GCA_036386955.1 Sphingomonas sp.
TGCGGGCATAGGCCTCCGCTCCGCTAGCGATGCCGCCCGCCGCTACCAGTGGGACCGCCGCCCCCGTCGCGACCCGAAAATCCGCCAGTCGCTGCCGGGCGAGCGCGGCGAGCGGCGCCCCCGACAGCCCACCCATCTCCCCCGGCTCGCCAGATCGCAACGGAGGCCGCGACACCGTGGTGTTCCCGACGATGATCGCCGCGATCCCGCGTGCGATCACCGCGCGCGCGATCGCATCGATCGTCGCCGCATCGAGATCGGGCGCGACCTTCAGGAACAGCGGCACAGCACCCGCCTCCTCGCGGCACGCCGCCAGCAACTCGTCCAGGGCCGCCCCATGCTGCAGATCGCGCAGCCCCGGCGTGTTGGGCGAGCTGATATTGATCGACACGTAATCGCAACCCGCCCGAGCCGCGCGCGCGACGCCCACACGATAGTCCGCGATCCGGTCGCTCGCATCCTTGTTCGCACCGACATTGACGCCCAGCACCCCCGCACGCCGCCGCCCCGCGATCCGCGCCAGCCCCGCCTCCAGCCCGCCATTGTTGAACCCCAGCCGGTTGATGATCGCCCCGTCCTCGACCAGCCGGAACAGCCGTGGGCGCGGGTTGCCCGGCTGGGGCAGGGGGGTCAGCGTCCCGACCTCCACCGCGCCGAGCCCGATCGCGTACCAGCCATCGACCGCTTCGGCGTTCTTGTCGGCACCGGCCGCCAGCCCCACCGGGTTGGGGTACGCGATCCCCGCCACCCGCGTCGCCAGCCGGGGCGAGGTGACCGGCGCACCCCCCAGTCGCCCGCGCAGCGCCAGCGCCCGCAGCGACAGCGCATGCGCACGTTCGGGGTCGATCCTGAACAGGATGTTCTGGGACAAGGACGTCATCGCGCCCCCCTAGCGACATAGGTTGCGTTCGTCATGCCGACGGGTTGACGCGGGCGGCCGCTATGGCCATCTGCCAATCGGATCGAATTGGTCCGAATTGAGAACCGTTCGCAACCATGCGTCTTTCGAGCCTTGCCGATTATGCCGTCGTCCTGATGGCCGCGGCCGCGCGCCATTGTGGCGGCGCGGGGCGGCTGAACGCGACCATGCTCGCGACGGAAACGGGCGTGCCCTTGCCGACCGCGCAGAAGCTCGTCAGCCGTCTGTCTGCGGCCGGCCTGCTCGAAAGCACGCGCGGCACCGGCGGCGGCTTCCGCTTGGCCCGGCCCGCTGCGGCGATCAGCCTCGCCGATATCGTCGAGGCTGTCGAAGGTCCGATCGCGCTGACCACCTGCGTGGACGAGGACCGTCACGATTGCGCGCTCGACGGCCACTGCGCAGTCAAGCCGCATTGGGGCATCGTCAATGATGCGATCCGCGGCGCGCTAGCGGGCGTGACGCTCAGTTATTTATCCAGTGCTCCCGCGAAGGCGGGAGCCCAGACGCGAGGTGGGAACTGGACCCCCGCCTTCGCGGGGGAACAGGTACGATAATGGCCACCAAGAACGCCGAAGCCTATGCCGCCGTCGCCAAGACGTATGAATGGGGCTTCCACTCCGACATCGAACAGGACTTCGCGCCCAAGGGGCTGACCGAAGACACCGTCCGCTACATCAGCGCCAAGAAGAACGAGCCGCAATGGATGCTCGACTGGCGGCTGAAGGCGTTCGCCTTGTGGAAGACGATGACGCCGCCCGATTGGAGCAAGCTCAACGTCCCCCCGATCGACTATCAGGACGCCTATTATTACGCCGAACCCAAGGCAAAGCCCAAGCTGGGCAGCCTGGACGAGGTCGATCCCGAGATCCTGCGGGTGTATGAAAAGCTCGGCATTCCGATCCAGGAACAGAAGATGCTTGCCGGCGTCGTCGATCCCGACGCCCCGCCGCCGCGCCGCGTCGCGGTGGACGCGGTGTTCGACAGCGTCTCGGTCGCCACCACCTTCCGCAAGGAACTGGAAGCCGCCGGCGTGATCTTCCGCTCGATCAGCGAGGCGATCCGCGAATATCCCGACTTGATCCGCAAGTGGCTCGGCAAGGTCGTGCCGCAGCGTGACAATTACTTCGCGACGCTCAACAGCGCGGTCTTCAGCGACGGCACCTTCGTCTATATTCCCGAAGGTGTGCGGTGCCCGATGGAGCTGTCGACCTATTTCCGCATCAACGCGGAGAACACCGGCCAGTTCGAACGCACGCTGATCGTCGCCGACAAGGGCAGCTACGTGTCCTACCTCGAGGGCTGCACCGCCCCGATGCGCGACGAGAACCAGCTCCACGCCGCCGTCGTCGAACTCGTCATCCTCGACGATGCCGAGATCAAATATTCGACCGTGCAGAACTGGTATCCGGGCGACGAGAACGGCAAGGGCGGCATCTACAACTTCGTCACCAAGCGCGCCTTGTGCAGCGGCAAGAACGCCAAGGTCAGCTGGACCCAGGTCGAAACCGGCAGCGCGATCACCTGGAAATACCCGTCCTGCGTCCTGTCGGGCGACGGCAGCATCGGCGAATTCTACTCGGTCGCGGTCACCAACAATCGCCAGCAGGCCGATACCGGCACCAAGATGATCCATCTCGGCAAGAACACCCGCTCGACCATCGTCAGCAAGGGCATCAGCGCCGGCCGCAGCGACAACACCTATCGCGGCCTGGTGCGCGTCGGCCCCACGGCCGAGAACGTCCGCAACTTCACCCAGTGCGACAGCCTGCTCCTGGGTGACCAGTGCGGCGCGCACACCATCCCCTATATCGAGGTGCGCAATCCCAGCGCTCAGATCGAGCATGAGGCGACGACCAGCAAGATCAGCGAAGACCAGATGTTCTACGCGATGTCCCGCGGCCTCGACTCCGAAGCCGCCGTCGCCCTGATCGTCAATGGCTTTGCTCGCGAGGTGCTGAAGCAACTCCCGATGGAGTTCGCGGTCGAAGCGCAGAAGCTGCTGGGGATCAGCCTTGAGGGGAGCGTGGGGTGATCTTCCTCCCTCTTGTTCTAGCCTTAATGCAGGTAGAGCAGCCTTGGAGCGAGCTCTGCAGGCCGGATGTCGGCGACGTGTTAGGAGTAGTCGTGCACATGTACGACGATTGCTTATCGGTACGCACAGTGCGTTTAGCCTCGACGACTGTACTTACAATCGATCAAATTATAGCAGCTAGCAAGAAGGCTTGCTTACCTCGACGCGCACGGGTTCTGGAGCAACTTGCCATCGAACGGGGGAACCCGCGTGCGGATGCATTTCGCGCTTTTCTGCCTCAGTTTGAAGAGAGTGCCGAGCGGCGCCTCGTTGGGCTAATTTTTGAAGCTAGGGCTAGTTTGTAATGCTCAAAATCGAAAACCTCCACGCCGAGATCGACGGCAAGGAAATCCTCAAGGGTCTGTCCCTCACCGTTAACGCGGGCGAGGTGCATGCGATCATGGGGCCCAACGGCGCGGGCAAGTCGACGCTCGGCTATGTGCTGGGCGGGCGGCCGGGCTATGAGGTGACGGGGGGTTCCATCCTGTTCGACCCAGCTCGTCATGCCGGGCTTGATCCGGCATCCACGCGACAGGGTGGCGGCACGGATGGGTCCGAGGGCATCGCGTGGACCCCGGATCAAGTCCGGGGTGACGAAGAAGGTGGGCAGACGGACGGTGAAGCAATCGACCTCCTGTCTCTCGCCCCCCACGAACGTGCCGCCGCCGGCCTGTTCCTCGGCTTCCAATACCCGGTCGAGATCCCCGGCGTGTCCAACGTCCAGTTCCTCCGCGAAGCGCTCAACGCGCAGCGCACCAGCCGCGGCGAGAAGCCGCTGTCGGGGGCCGAGTTCCTGAAGCTCGCGCGCGAGGAAGCGCGCAAGCTCGACATGGACGCCGAAATGCTCAAGCGCCCGGTCAATGTCGGCTTTTCCGGCGGTGAGAAGAAGCGCAACGAGATGGTCCAGATGGGCATCGTCGCGCCCCGATTCGCGATCCTCGACGAGACCGACTCCGGCCTCGACATCGACGCGCTGCGCATCGTCGGCGACGGCATCAACCGCATCATGCGCAAGCCTGACAAGGCGGTGCTGCTGATCACCCATTATCAGCGCCTGCTCGATTACGTGAAGCCCGACTTCGTCCACGTCCTCGACGGCGGCGTGATCACGCGAACGGGTGGGCCGGAGCTGGCGCACGAACTCGAGCGCCAGGGCTATGGCGCGGTGGCGGCGTGAGGCATTTGCTTCCTCGTTCCCCGGCGAAGGCCGAGGTCCAGCCCCCATCGAACTTCGATGCGGCAGCATCGGTCGGCGCCGCGCGCCGAGACTGGGCCCCGGCCTTTGCCGGGGAACA
>DASVUT010000592.1:0-2833 GCA_036386955.1 Sphingomonas sp.
CGAGCGGTGCGGCGACCGTTAAAGGCATGATGACCGACATCAAGGGCGCGACCGGCGTCACCGTGAGCGGCGCGATCGTGAAGATCAACTGACATGGACGGTTGGGATCAGGTCCGCTGGACGGAGGCGCGTCAGGTCGTCGCGCTGATGGGCATCGAGGAAGAAGCGCAGCCCGCGCCGGGCATCACGCCGCAAGCCCATTTCGCCGCGGTGCGGGACGGCGGCGATCGCGACGACGCGCTGGCCTTCTTGGGCCAGGCACTGCCGCGGTTCGAGGCGCTAGCGTGGGCGTGTACCATCCTGGAGGAGGAAGCGGGCCGCCATCCGTTGCCGGCACGCGATCGGCGCGCGCTGGATGTGGCACTGCGCTGGCTGGGCGATCCCAGCGACGATCGCCGCCGCGCGGCGCGCGATGCCGCCGAGGACGCGCGCGAACGCGCGCCCGAACGGATGCTGGGGATGGCGGTATTCTGTTCGGGTGGCTCGATCTCGCTGCCCGACCTGCCGCCGGTGCTGCCCCCGGCCGAAGTGGCGGGTCGGTTAGCCGCGACCGCGATCACGCTCGCCGCGTATCGCAGCGGCGACCCCGTCGCCGTGCTTGACCGCGCGCTAGACCTTGGCGACAAGGTGGCCGCCCAAGGCACGCGCGCATTCAAGGTGGCATGACGCTAACCCTATCTATCCGCAACACCGATCGGCTCGACAACGGCGCGCCGGCCGAGTTCGTCCTCAATCGTCGCGGTGCGATGATCGGGCGGTCGCCGACGTGCGACTGGAGCCTGCCGGACCCGCGCAACTACATCTCGTCGCGGCACTGCGAGGTGACGTTTCGCGACGGTTTCTACCTGCTGAGCGATGTCAGCACCAACGGCACCTTCCTGAACGGCCGCACGGAGCGCATGGGAGAGCCGCGGCGGATCGTCGAAGGCGATCTGTTCCTGATCGGCCAATATGAGGTGGTCGCGCATCTGACCGGCGACGCCGTCGTCGCGATCGAGCGCGAACAGGAACAAGCGCAGCAGGCCGAGCAGGCCGGCAAATGGAGCGGTTGGGGCGCGCATGGCGGTGACGCGCCCGTCGCGCCGCCGGCATCCGGCTGGGACCCTGCGCGTGAAATCGCGACTCCAGGCGGGTTCGGCGGGATGGCCAATCATGCCGCGCCCTTGTCCCCCGCCGCGGGTGGGTGGGGTGCGCCCGTTGCTGCGCCGCAGCCAAGTTCCGACTGGGGGCCGAGCGGCGCGGCGGCCCCGCCGGCGAGCGATGGCTGGGGTGCGCCGCCGGCGAGCGATGCGGTATCGCCGGGCAGCGGCTGGGCACCCGCAGTCGGTCGGCCGCTGGCCCCCGAGGACCCCCATCTGGCGCAAGGGCGCAGCGCCATGGGCTACGCCGCGCCCATGGCCGCGCCGGAGCCGTCGGCTGGCGGGTTCGGCGGTGCGTGGGCCGCACCGACCGCACCGACACCGCCGCCACCCGGCCCATCGACATGGGAATCGGCGATCGAGCCGCCTCAGACCGCATCGGGTTGGTCGAGTGCCGCGCCAGATCGGCCGCCGCCGCCCAGCACCAACGATGTCTGGGGCGCGCTGGCGGCGGGGAACGTCGTCGACTGGGCCACCAGCGGCTTCGGACAGCCGTTGGAAGAGAATAGCGATCCGCTCGGCCTCAACAAGCCGCGGGCCAATCCCGTTCCGCTCGCCAAAGCGGCGACACCGGCACATCACGTGGCACCACCGGCTGCCCCACCCGCCCCGGCGGGCTGGGCAAACTCGCCCGTCTCCCCAGCCGTTGCCCCTGCCCCAAGCTGGGCCCCCGCGGCAACCGAGCCGCCCGCCCGAGCGATCGCACCGGTCGAGCCGACGCTGCCGCCGACGCCCGTCGCCAATCCAGCCGCGATTGCGCAGCAGTTGGTGGAAGCCTTCGCGCAGGCCGCGGGGCTGAAGCCCGGTCAACTACGCGCGGCGACGCCGGCGACGCTCGACCGTGCGGCGCAGTTGATGCGCCGGTTGGTCGGCGGGCTGGTGGTGATGGTCGAGGCACGCGCGCGGGCCAAATCGCAGATGGGGGCGGAGGCGACCAGCCTGTCGTTCGACGGCAACAACCCGATCAAGTTCGCGCGCACCCCCGAACAGGCGCTGGCGCAGCTGCTCAACCCGCCCGAGCGCGGCTTCATGGATGCCGACAAGGCGATCGACGACGCGTTCTTCGACCTGCAATCGCACCAGATGGCGACGCTGAAAGCGATGCAGGGCGCGTTGCGCGCAACGCTCGACCGCTTCTCCCCCACCGCGATCCGTGGACGCGCCGAACAGCGCGGGCTGTTCCAGCGGATCATGCCGGGGGCGCGCGAGGCGGCTTTGTGGCAGGCCTATGAGCGCGAGTTCGGCGGCGTCGCGCAAGGATCGGACGAGGCGTTCATGGACGTGTTCGCCAAGGAATTCCGCCGCGCCTATGAAGAACAGGCGCGCGGCCGCAAGCGCTAAGGGCGGGAGGCACCGATGTCGGCTTATCCCCACACATTCGAAGGCCCGTTGGACGGGTTCGGCGTCGGGCGCGAGCGCAAGGTCTGGTACAATGTCCTGTTTCTGCCCGACGAGCTTGCCGCGACCCTGCCCTTCGACCGTCACCCTCGGCTGCGCGTCGAGGGCGAGCTGGCCGAACTGCCGATAGCGGGGGCCTGGATGCCGACGGGTGACGCCCGGCGCTACATCATCGTCCCCGCGCGGATCATGAAGGAGGCGGAGATCGGCATCGGTGACATGGTCGAGATGCGGTTCGCGATCGCGGATCAGGATGCCGTGGATGTGCCGCCCGAGCTGACGCATGCGCTCGCCAC
>DASVUT010000593.1:0-2167 GCA_036386955.1 Sphingomonas sp.
AGTCGCGGCGCAGTTCGCTGACGCTGGGTTCCAGATCCTCGGCCTTGCGCTGGCCGGCGCTGGTCAGGTCGGTGTCGCGGTACCGCTCGACGACCTCCGCCTTGGCGGCGGTGAAGACGGCGCGGCGATAGAGCAGCACCAGGACGCTGGTGCCGTCGAGCGTGGGCGCGGGCACCTCGTCGAGCGCTGTGGCGCCAGCGAGGCGGTGGAGCGCCGACCAGACCGCGAGATCCCGGCCGACGGCGAGGATGGCCGCGATCAGCGCCTCGCGCGCGCGAGCCGGGGTCACGGCGTCGCGGATGCGGAGCTGCTCGCGGAAGGCCGCGGGCTCGATCGCGGGGAACCAGCCGTCGTTCGCGATCGGGGCCGAGGCCGGATCGGGAGCCGTGTCGTTGGGCAGCACAGTGGCGATGAAGCTGCTCACGCGGTGATACGCAGGAGGGTCAGCAGCGCGATGATGAAGAGGATCAACCCGAACGCCGCGGCGACGGTGCCGGCCGCGCGTGCCGGGATCTCCACGGGCCGATCGCCGGGCATCGCGACCGCGGCCACGACGGAGCCAAGGAACGTCGCGAGCGCGCCGAAGCCGAGCGCCAGCAGCAAGGCGATCAGCACCAGGACGTAGAGGATGGCCGCGAGCATGATCGATCCTTGAGAAACACGGGGGTGGGGATCAGGTCGAAAGCGGCCCTCGGCTCCGAAGAGCCCTCCCGCGTCGCGTGATCCGCCCCCGAGCGCCGGGGGGCGAGGTGGTCAGCCGATGGGCTCGGCAATCTCTTGGGTCGCGCCGGCGGCCTTGATGGCCTTTTCGAGCTGGGCGACCTTGGTCTTAGTGCCCGACCGGGCGTGAAGCGTCTGGGCGCGGCGGAGCGGTTCGAGCGCGCGCGTCGCAGCCGTGATGAAGTCTGCCGCGCCGGTGTCGATCTCCGTCGCGGCGCGGGCCAGTTCGAACCCGATCGCCTTGGCCAGCTTCGCCTGGATTTCGTCGTGCATGTCGGCGCCGGCGACCAGTTGCTCGACCTGTTCGAGTACATCGATCGGGAAGGACTGACCGGCGAGCTGCGCGGCCAGCGCCGCCTCGGCGATCTCTTCCACCATCAAACTCGCGGCGTCGCGGCGGTAGTGATCGGGAAGCGGCACGGCGAAGCGCAGGACGTGTTCGGCCAGTTCGAGCGCGCGCGCCCAGTCGCCGGTGTCGATCGACCAGACCATGATCGTCGGGAGGATTTCGGGCGCGGTGCCTGGGGACAGTTCGCGCCCCTCGGTCATGCGGCCGGCGTCGAGCACGCCGTCGCACCAGGCGCGATAGGCGGGGAGCATGTCCCGCTTGGCGGCGATCTTGCCCGCCGTCGCCTTGATCTGCTTGAGGCGGATGCGATCGTGGCGCAGTCGCAGTCGCATCTCCGCCGCGGCGGCATCGGCCGGGTCGCGGCGAAGTTGGGCAAGGGCGAACCCGCCCCCCGTGACAGGAGCGGACGCCGCTTGCATGGCGAGAGTGCGATCTCGGTGCTGTCGAGCGAGGCTCATGGCGTGTCCTGTGGGGAGCGGGCTACTTCGGGGTGGCGCGGACTAGGGCGCTTCGGGCGCGGGCGCGGCCTCCATCTGGATGTTCTCGTAGATCGCGATCAGGCCGTAATCCTCGACCACATAGGCTTCGTTGACCGACTCGAAGTTCTCGACGGCGTCGATGCGCGGGTTGTCGATCAGCGCGCGGCGGCGCGTCTCGGCCTGGTTGTAGATCGACAGGTTGTCGTAGGTGGTGATGACGATCGTGCCGGCGGGAAAGCTAGGCACGACGGCCGCCAGCTTGCCACCGATCTTGTCTTGGAGGAGGAGGACGTCGCGCGCGAGCTGTTCGGTCGCCTTGTCGCCGGCCGCGTTGATCAGCGCGAACTTCTTGCTGTGCACCAGCTCGTCACTGACCATGACGACCAGGTCGGTGCGCGTGCGATGCTGTTCATCCAGAAGCTGGAGCATGTCGAACACGAGCGCGTCGAGATTGACGTAATCGGCCGTGCCCGTCGCCGCGACGTAGATCGCCTTGGTCGCGCCCGTGGTGTGGGCGCCATCGCTGACGATGCGCGCGGGCGCGTCATCGCGGACGTTCTGGATCCAGCCCTTGTTGACGTCCTGGAGGAGCGGGAAGGCGACCCGGTCGGTCTGCTTG
>DASVUT010000594.1:0-3192 GCA_036386955.1 Sphingomonas sp.
CGAGGGCCGGCTGACCGTCGCCAACATGTCGATCGAGGGCGGGGCACGCGCCGGGCTGATCGCGCCCGACGAGGCGACCTTTGCCTATCTGCGCGGTCGGCCGATGGCACCGGCGGGGGAGGCCTGGGACCGCGCCGTCGCCTGGTGGCGCACGCTGCCCAGCGACCGGGACGCCGTGTACGACCGCGGCGTCCGCCTGGATGCGACCGAGATCGCCCCGACGTTGACCTGGGGCACCAGCCCCGAAGACGTCGTCGCGATCACCGGAACGGTTCCCGACCCCGAGAGCTTCGCCGATCCATCGAAGCGCGAAGCGGCGCGCCGGTCGCTCGCCTATATGGGCCTGACGCCCGGCACCGCGATGCAGGATGTGGACGTCGCCCATGTCTTCATCGGCAGTTGCACCAACAGCCGTATCGAGGATCTGCGCGCCGCCGCCGCGGTCGCGAATGGCCGCCGCGTCGCCGACGGCGTCCGCGCGCTGGTCGTGCCCGGCTCCGGGCTTGTCAAGCGGCAGGCGGAGGCGGAAGGGCTCGATCGCATATTCATCGCATCGGGCTTCGAATGGCGCGAACCCGGCTGTTCGATGTGCCTTGCGATGAACCCGGACAAGGTGCCACCGGGCGAACGCTGCGCATCGACCAGCAACCGCAATTTCGTCGGTCGCCAGGGACCCGGTTCGCGCACCCACCTGTTGTCGCCGGCGATGGCGGCGGCGGCGGCGGTCACCGGCCGGCTGAGCGATGTAAGAGACTTGATGGGAGGACGGCGATGAAAAAGGTTCTGGTGATGCTGGTGGCGGGCGCGATGGCCAGCGGGATCGCTGCCTATGTGGCCAGCGCTCGGACGACGCCCAAGGTCGAGGCCAGCCGATGATCCGTCGCCTCGGCGTACTCGGCGCGGTGCTGGCCGGTGTTGCTCTGTCGGGGCAGGCTCCCGCACCCGCGGCGGTGGAGCTGTGGCGGCTCGATTGCGGCTCGGTCGCGGTCAACGATCTGGACCGCTTCTCCGACACGCGCGCTTATGTCGGGCAGAGCAAGCGGCTGACGGCGAGCTGCTACCTGATCCGCAACGGCAATCGTTATCTGTTGTGGGACACCGGCTTGCCCGCGGCGATGAAGGGCGCGGCGATCGACCCCAAGGCCCCGATGTCGCCGACGCTGACGGCGACGCTGGTCGAACAACTCGCCATGCTGGGTGTCCGCCCGGCGCAGATCACGATGGTCGGCATCAGTCACCATCATTTCGATCATATCGGCCAGGCTGCCGCGTTTCCCGCCGCCACGCTGATGATTGGCAAGGGTGATCTCGACGCGCTGAAGGCGGGTGCACCAGGCACCGACGCCCGGCCGCTCGCGCGCTGGATCACCGGCGGCGGCACCGTGGATGCGGTGACCGGCGACAAGGACGTGTTCGGCGACGGCAGCGTCACCATGCTCGACCTGCCCGGCCACACACCCGGCCATCACGGCTTGCTGGTGAAGCTTGCGGGTATGGGCCCCGTCCTGCTGACCGGCGACGCGGCGCATTTTCAGGAGAATTACGACAGCGACGGCGTCCCCGGCTTCAACACCGACCGCGCCGACACGCTTGCCTCGCTCGCCCGGTTCAAGGCGATCGCCCGCAATCTGAAGGCGACCGTGATCATCCAGCACGACGCCCGCGACGTGGGCAAGCTGCCCGCCTTTCCCAAGGGCGCGCGGTGATGCAGGCGGTGACGGTCGTGACCGGCACCGCCTATCCCTGGGGCGCGAGCAATATCGACACCGACATCATCATCCCCGCGCATTGGCTCAAGACGATCAGCCGTGCAGGGCTGGGGCGCGGCGCGTTCGAGACCGTGCGCGCGGTCCCCGGCAATGTGTTCGACGATCCGCGCTATGCCGGGGCGCGGATCCTGATCGCTGGCGACAATTTCGGCTGCGGATCGAGCCGCGAACACGCCGCCTGGGCGCTGGCCGACATGGGCGTGCGCGCGGTGATCGCGCCCTCCTTTTCCGACATCTTCTCCGGCAACGCGTTCAAGAACGGGATCGTCCCCGTCGTTCTGCCCCAAGCCGCGTTGGACCGCCTGATCGAGGTCGCACGCGAGCACCCCGTGACGGTGGATCTGGAGACCATGACCGTCACCACGCCCTTCCAGGATCGGTTCCCCTTCGCGCTCGACGCGTTCCGCCGCCGATGCCTGATGGAAGGGCTGGACGAGATCGGGCTGACGCTGGCAAGGGATACCCAGATTTCGAAATACGAGAGCGCCATCGCGGCGCATCGGCCTTGGGTAGAGGATAGACGCCGGTATGAAGGCATTGCTGTCGCGGACGACCGGCGGACCTGAAACACTGGAGCTTGCCGACCTGCCCGATCCGGTGGCGGGTCCGGGGCAGGTGGTGGTCGCGGTGCGCGCGTGCGCGATCAACTATCCCGATGTCCTGATCATCGAGGACAAATACCAGTTCAAGCCGCCGCGCCCCTTCGCCCCGGGTGGCGAGATCGCCGGCGTCATCGACAGCGTGGGGGAGGGCGTAACAGGCTGGGCACCCGGCGACCGGGTGATCGCGATGCTCGGCCATGGCGGGCTCGCCGAAAAGGTCGTCGCCGATCCTGCGCGGCTCTACCGCCTGCCCGATGGGCGCAGCTTCGCCGAGGGCGCGTCGCTGATCCTGACCTATGCCACCTCGATCCACGCGCTGCTCGATCGCGGCAAGCTTCAATCCGGGCAGACCTTGCTGATCCTGGGCGCGGCGGGTGGCGTCGGCCTGGCGGCGATCGAGCTGGGCAAGGCGTTCGGCGCGCGCGTCGTGGCGGCGGTGTCGTCGGACGAAAAGGCGACTGCGGCGACCGCGGCGGGCGCGGACGCGACGATCGTCTATGCCCGCGCGCCCTTCGACAAGGACGCGTCCAAGGCGCTGGCCGAACAGTTCAAGGCCGCGGTCGGCAAGGACGGCGCGCATGTGATCTACGATCCGGTCGGCGGCGACTATGCCGAGCCGGCCCTCCGTTCGATCGCCTGGGAAGGCAAATATCTGGTGGTCGGCTTCCCCGCCGGCATCCCTAGGCTGCCGCTCAACCTGACGCTCCTGAAGAGCTGCGACGTCTGCGGCGTGTTCTGGGGCGCGTTCGCGGCGCGCGATCCGCAGGCGAACCAACGCCACGTCGAGCACCTGTTGCGGCTGTGGGCGGAGGGCAAGATCG
>DASVUT010000595.1:0-3118 GCA_036386955.1 Sphingomonas sp.
AACACGCGGCCGGGACTGCCGGGCTGGTAAGCGACCTGATCGAACGTCAGGGTGTTCTTGTGCGGGCCGACACGCCCCCAGAACTTTAACGTCGCGTACGCAACGATCTCCGAGGGCAAAGTCGGGTGGTCATTTCGGTTGAAAGTCAGCACGCCCTCGTCTAGTTCCTGAAGGAGACCGAGATCGGTCAGCGGGCACTCAAGAGTCTCTTCGGAAACGCCACCCCCAATCTCGGTGGTGGAGAGGTAGGTTCGGACGAAGCAGTCGAAGTCGCGATTGAGAGAATTGATCGAAGTCGGCTTCCCACCAGAACGTTCAGCGAGTTGAGCGAGGGCGCGGACCACGCGTTCCTTGGTGAACTCAACGTCCTGTAGCTCGTTGAACATCCACCACCACGTCGTGGGGCCGTCCCTGTTCGACACGAGGTTCCAATGGATGAGCCACAGCGTGGCTGGGTCTTCGAGGTATGGATCAGCACCTTTGTCCCCGAACAGAAACTCGCCGATCGGACTGGGCGTGATCGAGCGCGTCCTTGTGCCTTCCTTGAACGTTCCCTCCATAAGCACGCCGGTGGCGAGTGCCCAATGGCGGATGGAGCGGACCATGTTCTTACCGACACCGAGCCAGACCAGCGCCTCGTCGTTCTGGAACAGGTCGGGGTGGACTTTGATCTCATTCACGACCTTCGGCAGCCATGAGTGCCGGAGGCTGAAACTCTCATGGCCTGAGAACCAGAAGCTGGGTGTTGGGCTGGCGACAGCGGTCATTCGAGTTACATCTCCAAGGCATCATTCACATCGCCTGCGGCTGATCCGCAAGGATCAGGTCGCGAGGGTGGCAGTCGAGCGCGTTTGCAATCTTGTTCAACGTCTCCATCGTGACGTTGGCCTTCCGGCCACTCACGATGTTGTTCCACACCTGTCGGCCGGCCAAGCCGGCCTTGTTCGCTGCCTCTTCTTGGCTGAGGCCAAGGGCTTGGCGGCGAACTTCAATCTTCTCTCGGTCAAGCATCGAGTAAGGCCTTCAATCAAGCGGTCAGAATGTACGCCTAAGGATAAACATCCACAACGGGTTGCGTCAATCTTTGGGTGTCACACCAACATGATGGGGAGGACGCGACCAACGCGTGATTGGCAAGGATAGGAGTATGACGGGTGCCCCCTTCACCCGCGTACGGCGAGCCATTCTCGCCGTCGCGAGTGTTTGCGGCACAGTGGGCCGGTGTGGTGGATTTAAGCGAGGCAGGCACAAAAAGGGAACCCGATTTGCCACAGCATGTCAGGGTCCGAGTCGTTGTGAACGCAAGTTCGTATTTCAGGCGTTACGCTGTCGCTGTAGTTCGCGGAACGCCACCTGCGGGTCTACACCGCACGCAGATGCCCAATCGATGAACTCCATCACATCCACGCGGCGTTCGGCCACCTCGCTGTTGTGGACCATCGTGTGCGAAAGCTTCAATCTCTTAGCAAGTTCCCGTTGGGTCAGCCCCGCCGCCTCGCGCATCTCGCGCAGCATCCCCGGCAGGGGACGGTAACGCGTTGCCTGCAAGGACTTGGCCATCCGATCCACTGTGGGCCAAGCCGTGCTTGTTCCAGTTTTCTGAACAGGATATGTTGAGGAAACTGAAACAGGATCGGGACAGTGGGTGGCCGGATGAGGTACATCATCGTTGGGGCGAGCCGGGAGACCGGCGAAGATGTCGAGATCGAAGTGGTCGCGGCCAGTGAGGCCGATGCGCACGCAGCGGCGGGCCGCAAGGGCGTGCTCGTCGCCATGTGTTCGCCTGCCAAGAACGACCACGCGAAGATCGACTCGTCCTCAGTGCGATCGAATGCGACCACTGCGCCGGACGCCGACGCAGAACATCCCGCTCGCCTTCGGCCCGGCGAGCAAGATTGTTTCTACGAGGGGGGGATGCTTGGACTTCTCCGGCGGCAGGTGGAACCCGAAGAATTGCTCATGGCGTGCGACGTGCGGCAGCCGCATAGCCGACACCAGAGGACAATGCTGCTGACGCCGACCCGCCTGATGTTCGTTGGCGTGTCAGACCAGCAGGGCCAACGGATGATCGTGGATCGCCAAGAACGTGACCTTCGACAGATCGACCAAATCAGTGCCACGAGCCAGCCGCCGAGCATGTTCGCCCGTAACGGGAGCTACCTGATCCAGATCGCCTCGCGAGACGGCATCGAGAGTTGGACTACCTCGTACTCTTCAGGGAGGCGGATTGTCGAGGCCGTGCAGTCAGTCAAGGAGGGCGAGGCCGTCGCGCCATTCATCCGCCGGATCGAAGACATGGCCGCAGCCGTTGCCGCGGCGGCAGCCGCGCAGCCGCCAGCGGCGGTGTCAATGCGGCCAGCATGGGTGCCGGCATGGACGGATCGACTCGTCTTGCCTCCCTTGCGAACCAGCCGCAACCGCGCCGCACTCGCAACCGTCACCGTAGTCGCCTCGCTCGGTATCGCAGCCGCCACACTTTTGGTGGTGCTTGGCGGGACGATCCTCCTTGCGGCGTTGTTGAGCGGTCGCAGCGGAGACATGGCATCCAGCGCCGTGGTGTTATTCGTAGGCGTCGTGATGCTGGCGACATCCATCCCAAACGCGTACTTCGCACAGGGGCGGATGAGTTTGGTCCGCGACGGGCAGCCGGATTCCATCGCAGCGACCCCCATGACGACTCAGGTCACTCCGATCATGGCAACCCGCATGTGGAGCACGCTGCCTTGGGGCAGGATCGCCAGCATCCTCTTGCCGATCGTCGTCCTCGGGGGTTTAGGGCTGTGGAGCTACTCGTACTACCAGTCGGAGATGCACCCGCCGCTGCCAACGATCAAGGTGACTGGAATCGGGGCACAGGCTGTCACCATCAACGACTGGCGCATGGACGCTTCCCGTTGGTTGTTTGGCACCGTTCGCTTTACTGGTGAGGCCGGCGTCGAGCTTCGCTACCGCGTGTTGGAAAACGGTGTGGTCCGGGATACCGGGGTTATTGATCCACCGTCAGGCCTCGGAACGCTCATCATCAGCCGTGAGCCGCAGGAAGTACGGATCATGCTGCCTTCTCGTCCGACGCCGAATACCGAGGTGGAGATCATGGCAATAGGCGGATGACCGTTTC
>DASVUT010000596.1:0-2633 GCA_036386955.1 Sphingomonas sp.
TATCGCACCCAGATGGCCAATATGGGCCCGCAATCATCGGCGCAGGCGATGCCCGCCGACCCCGCCATCGCGGCGGCAATGGCGCAGTGGCGCGCGCTGAGGCAGACCGACGCGCTGCCCTTCGACAGCTATGCCGGGTTCCTGCTGGCGCATCCAGGCTGGCCCGGCGAGGCCGCGATGCGGCGCACCGCCGAGCGCAAGGCGGGCACCGCTTCCCCGGCACCAGTGGCGGCGTTCTTCCGGCGCTTTCCCGCGCAGACCGCCGCCGGTGGCGTCGTGCAGGCCCGCGCGCTGGCCGCGAGTGGCGCGGCGGCCGAAGCGAACGAAGCCGCGCGGCTGGCGTGGCGGCGCGGCGTGCTGTCGCCCGAGGACGAGGCCGTGGTCCTGGGGCAGTTCGCCTCCGCGCTGACGCCCGACGATCACGACGCGCGGATGGATGCGCTGCTGTGGGCACGTTCCACCACGGCCGCGGCCCGGCAGATCGGCTATGTATCGGCAGCGCGTCGGCCCGGCTTCGCCGCGCGGCTCGCGCTCCGCAGCAACGCGCCCGAGGCGGCGACACTGGCGACGGCCAGCGATCCGGTGCTGGCGGGCGACGCCGGCTATGTCGCCGATCGCGCGGCATGGCTGAGCGGCAGCGGGGCCGGAGCGACCGCGCGCGCCTGGCTGGCGCAACAGCGGACGCTCAGCGTTCGGCCGGGCAGCCCGGAGAAATGGTTCGAGCTCCTGCTCGTCCATGCGCGCGGCGCGGCGGCCGATGGGCAGTGGCAGGTCGCCTATGACATCGCGCGCCAGATCACCGACGCCTATCCGCCCGGCACCGCCATTGCGGATCGGCCTTATGGCGAGCGCGACGATTATACGAGCCTGGCCTGGCTTGGCGGTCAGGCGGCGCTGAAGCGGATCGGGCGACCCGCCGACGCTATGGTCCTGTTCGAACGCTATGCGGGCGGATCGAACGCGCCACAGACGCGGTCCAAGGGATTGTACTGGGCCGGGCGTGCCGCCGAAGCGGCCGAGCGGAGCGTCGAGGCGAGCAGCTACTACGCTCGCGCCGCCGACTTCGGCGATCAATATTACGGCATGTTGGCCGCCGAACGCAGCGGCCGCGCGCTGACGGCTCCGCCGGCGGTCGTGCCTGGCGTCGTGGCGCCGGCAGCGCGCGCCGCGTGGGACCGGCGTGACATCGTGCGGGCGACGCGGCTGTTGAACAATGTCGGCGACTGGAAGGACCAGAGCCTGTTCGTCCGGCAGGTCGCGCTGGATGCCAAGACCGACAGCGACCATGCGTTGGCGCTGGAGCTGGCCCGGACCTTGTCACGCCCCGATCTGGCGGTGATGATCGGGCGGAGCGCGCGGGTGAACGGCTTGCCGCATTATGCCGGCGCAGGGTTCCCCACGGTGCCGGTGCCTGCCGGATACGAGAGTAACTGGACGCTGATCCACGCGATCGCGCGGCAGGAAAGCCAGTTCGATCGTGCCGCGGTCAGCTCGGCCGGTGCGCGCGGGCTGATGCAGCTGATGCCGGGCACCGCGCGCGAGCAGACGGGCAAGATGGGGCTGAGCTATGACCTGGCGGCGCTGACGACCGATCCGCTGCTGTCGATCCGCCTGGGCTCGAGCTATTTCGGGCGGGTCTATGACCGGTTCAACAGCTATCCGATGGCGATCGCGGGCTACAACGCTGGTGGTGGCAATGTGAACAAGTGGATCGGGGCCAATGGCGATCCCCGCACCGGTGGCGTCGACATGGTGGATTGGATCGAGGCGATTCCGTTTTCCGAGACGCGCAACTATGTCCAGCGGGTGCTGGAGAATGCGGTCGTGTACGACCTGATGAACCCGGCGCGCGCGCAGAGCCGAGGGCCGCAGCGGCTGAGCTGGTATCTGGGGCGACGTACCTGAACCTGTTCTCCCGCAAAGGCGGGGGTCCGGGCTGGACCTCCGCCTTCGCGGGGGTACAGAGGGCGCGTGGATCGCCCGAATTACATCTCGCCCGCGGGCTATGCGCGCCTGCGCGCCGAATACGAGGCGCTGTTCGCGACCGAACGCCCCGCCCTGGTCGAGACGATCGCCTGGGCGGCGGGCAATGGCGACCGGTCGGAGAATGGCGACTACATTTACGGCCGCAAGCGGCTCCGCGAGATCGACCGGCGGCTCGGCTGGCTGTCCCGGCGGATGAAGGCGGCCAAGGTCGTCGATCCGGCCGCGCATGAGGACCGATCGCGCGCCTGGTTCGGCGCGACCGTGGTGGTGGCCGACGAGGCGGACGAGGAGCGTACGCTGACCCTGGTCGGCGATGACGAGGCGGATGCGGGCGCCGGGCGCGTCGGGTGGAACTCGCCCATCGCACGCGCGCTGCGCGGCGCGGCGGTCGGCGACGTGCGGCGGGTGGACTTGCCGTCGGGGACGCGCGACTACGAGGTCCTGACGATCAGTTACCCGGAGAAGGCATGACCGACGATATTCGCGTGCGCAACGTCGCGCTGCTGATCGACGCCGACAACGCATCCTACCATGCGATCGACCCGGTGCTGACGGTTCTGGCCGAGCTGGGGCAGGTCAATGTCCGCCGCGTCTATGGCAATTGGACCAAGCCCGCGCTGAAGGGGTGGCGCGACATGACCGTGCGT
>DASVUT010000597.1:0-1956 GCA_036386955.1 Sphingomonas sp.
TCTTGCTGCTCGTCGCCGTCGTCGCAGTGATGGCGGGGGCAGGGCTGGAGCGGCTGCGGCTGGCAACGCGGCTGGCGGGGAACGCGGCGGCGGCGGGACAGGCGCGCAGCTTTGCGCGTGCCGCCGAGGTGCTGGCGACGACCCGGATCGACGCGCTGCTCGAGCGTAATCCGTCGCGCGTCACGCTGGCGGGCGGGTGGAGCAACCGGCCGTTCGGATTGCCGCTGCCGGGCGGACAGGCGGTTGCGCGGGTCAGCGACGGGGGCAATTGCTTCAACCTCAACGGGCTGGTTACCGCCGTGTCGCCGGGGGTCTATACCAGCGACACGCCCGCGCGGCTTCAGTTCGCGCGGCTGATGCGGTCATTGCAGGTGCCCGCGCAGGTCGCCGAACAGGTCGCCGCAGGCGCGGCGGATTGGATCGACACCGATGGTGATCGGCAGCCGGGCGGCGCGGAGGATGCCAGCTATCTGGGACTGCAGCCAGGCTATCGCACCGCGGGCACGCTGATGGCGGATGTGAGCGAATTGCGGGCGGTCGCCGGGGTCACGCCGACCTTGTACGCGACGCTGCGGCCCTGGATTTGCACCTTGCCGGTCGCCGCACCGGCCCTGATCAACGTCAATACGATCAGCCCCGAACAGGCGCCCTTGCTGGCGATGCTGTTGCCCGACGGATCGCCGACCGGCGGGATCGGCACCGCGCTGCTCCGTCGTTCGCCGCAGGGCTATGCCGATGCGGGCGCCTTCTGGACCGCGGCGGCTTTCGGGGTCGGTGCGGCCTTGCCCGGCGGCGCGCAGACGGCGGTCAAGACGAACTGGTTCGCGCTGCGGGTCGATGTGACGCAGGGTGAGGCGTCGCTGACGCAAATTTCGCTGGTCGATGCAACGCAGTTGCCCTCACGCCTCGTATCGCGGCAATGGGGGGAGCCGTGACCCGCACGCTCCTCTTCCTGGCCGCCGATGCCGCCGACGATCGCTGGATCACCGTGGACGAGCATGCCGTGGTGGCGCGCGGGTCGGGCGTGCCGGTGGCGGACGAGGTGGTCGCGGTCGCGCCCGCCGACGCGGTGACGCTGCACTGGGCGGCGCTGCCCGCGCGTTCCCCGGCGCAAGCGACGGCGGCGGCACGGATCGTCATAGCTGAGGCGAGCGCCGCGCCCGTCGCCGATCTGCACGTCGCGGTCGGGAATGATGGTGGCGACGAGCGGCCGATCGCGGTCGTGGCGGGTGCCGCGATGGTGGAGTGGCTCAGCCGCATGGCGCGCGACGGGATCGATCCGGTCGCCATGGTGCCCGCGCCGATGCTGATGCCCGCACCTGCCGAAGGGTTCATCCGGGCCGAAATGGCGGGGCAGGGCATCGTGCGTGGCCCCGCGAGCGGCTTTGCCGATGAGGCGCGTCTCACCGACCTGCTGACAGGCGGCGTCGCGCCCGCGACGATGGATCGCGAGGCGATCGACGCGGCGTTGGTCGCGGGCGCGGCGGCACCCGCGCTCGACCTGCGGCAGGGCGCGTTCGCCAGGCGGCGGCGGCGCGGGATCGATTGGGCGCTGATCCGGCGCGCAGGGGTGCTCGCGTTGACGATCCTTGGCGTGACGCTCGCGATCGACCTCGTCCGCATCGCCAAGTACAGCTTCGCCGCCGATGCACTGGAAGCACGCGCGGCGACGCTGGCGGCGACGGCATTGCCGCGCGGGGCGACGATCGTCGATGCGGACCGGCAATTGGTCGAGCGGCTGACGGAGGTACGCGGGCCGGGGTTGGGCTTTGCGGGCACCGTCGCGGCGGCGTTCGATGCGGTCCGCGGGGTTCCCGGTGCGGAGATCACCGCGATCGATTTCCAGCCGAGCGGTGCGCTGAGGCTGTCGGTGGCGACCACGCGCGAAACCGAGCCGACCGAGCTGAAGCGGCGGATCGAGACCGCGGGCTTCCGGGTGCAAGCGGGGACGTTCCA
>DASVUT010000598.1:0-4526 GCA_036386955.1 Sphingomonas sp.
TCACGCATGCCGAGGCCGGCGGGCTGGTCGGCGACGCGGTAGCGACCGCGGGCGAAACCGCGACCCGGCTCGGCCTGCCCGCCGCGCCCGCGGTCGCGGAGTCGCTCGCGATCGCGCGCGACCTCCTGCTGGCGGAGGAGACCGACGCGCGGCTCCACATCCACCAGGTGACCACCGCCGCCGGTTTCGACCTGATCCGCGCGGCCAAGCGGCGGGGCGTGCGCGTCACCTGCGGCATCACCCCTGCCCACCTGCACCTGTCCGACATCGCGGTCAGCGACTTTCGGACCTTTGCCCGCCTGTCACCCCCGTTACGCAGCGAGACCGATCGGCGCGCGGCGCTCGTTGCGGTGGCCGATGGCACGATCGACGTCCTGTGCTCCGCGCATGATCCACGGGGACCTGAGGAGAAGCGGCTGCCCTTCGCCGATGCCAGCGCCGGTATGGCCGGTGCCGAAACGCTGCTGCCCCTGGCGCTTGCGCTGGTGCGCGACGGAGTTCTGCCACTCGATTGCCTGCTCGCGATGCTGTCGCGCAACCCGGCTGCGGTTCTGGGAATCGACACGGGCACGCTCGAACCCGGCGCGCCTGCCGATCTGATGCTCGTCGACGAACATGCGCCGTGGCGGATCGATGGCGATGCGCTGGCGGCGTCGGCGAATAACACGCCCTTTGACGGATTACCCGTCGAAGGACGCGTGCTCGGATTGTGGAAAGGTGGTCGCGCCGTCGCTTAGCGCGACGCGAGTTGCACCCGCTGCGGCCCGGCCCAGCGGACCATCTGATCCCCCGCACCCGCCCGCACGAAGCAAACGCCGCCGTTCGCACGATAGCGGCGGCAGAACTGGTCCGCATCGCCGCGCGCGAAGCCGCCGACCGACAGCCGGTACAGCGTCGAGCCATTCGCCTTCACCGCCGCGCCGCTGGGTGTCTGCCCCGCGAACACCGCGTGCCGACGCGCGAAGCGGCTCCACGCATCCTTGGCGACGCCCGCATTTTCATATGCGCCGAGCTGGACGTAGAAATTGCCCGAAGCCGGAGCCCTTGGTGCGGCGGGCTTGGCCGCGATCGCCAGTGCGCGCAGCCGCTTGACCGGCCACTCGCCCGACAACGGCATGCTCGCCGGGCGCATAACATGCATGCGCTGCACCCCGGGCGTCATCGATGCGCGCGCCAGCGCCAGGCGCGCAGGTTTCGCATCGGCGCGGATCAGCGGCGCGGGCAGCGCCTGCACCACTTCGCGACGCGGCGCGAAGACGATGGCGGCCATCATCGGCGGCGCGGGCGGGACGGCCTCCGCCACGGGCACGGGCGCGACTGGCGCGGCAACGGCGACCACCGGCATGGGTGCCGACAGCGCCAGCGCGACCGGCTGGCCCGGATCGTTGACGGGCCGCACGCCCAGCAGCGACGCGACCTGGTCATAGGCCGATCGCGGCTGCGCGAACTCGGCCCATTGCGCCAGACGCTGGTCGACATCGGCCGGCGACATGTCGGTCTGCGCGACGACCCGCGCGGCCTGCCACTGACCCGACAGCGCCAGGCTCAGGGCCAGATTCTGTCGCAGCTTGGGTGTCGCGCCGGGCTCACGCGCCGCTGTCATCAGCAGCGCGACCGCACCCTGTGGATCGCCCGCCAGCGCCATCGCCAGCCCGCGATCGGCGACCGGAATGCCCTCATTCGCGTCGATCGTCCGCCGTGCCGCCTGCCAGTCGCCCGTCGCGACCTGCGCCAGCGCCAGGTTCAGCGCCGCGCGGTGATTGCCCGGCTCCAACGCCAGCACGTCGGTGAACGCCGCCGCCGCCGACTGGAAACGCCCGGCCTGCAGATATCCCTGCCCCAGCAGCATCCGGTACCCCGCCGTCCGCGGCGCGGCCGCCACGGCTTCCTCGGCGCGCGCGATGGCGGTCGAGGCATCGCGCCGGGTCAGCGCCTGCGCGGCGCGCGTCGCATCGGCGGTCGCTTCCTTGGCTATCTTGTCGCTGTCGGACGCGGTGACCTGGCCCGCCAGGCCGATCGCCGCCGCGCCCAGCGTCAGGAGGCTGAGGGAAAGGGATGTGCGCGTGGTCATGGGATCACCTATCGCCGCTTGGCCGCGGGCAGTTGCGCGACCAGCGCGTCCACCTCGGGCATGGTTTGCAAAAAGGCGTCGAGCGCCTGGGTCATGAGCATCTGCGCCGACCGGTCCGCGATCGCGCTCGCCAGCCGCAGCCGCAAATGCCGCTCGGCATCGAGGCGCAGCGTGAAGGCGGCCTTGGCGCCCTTCTTGGTCCCGGTGCTGGTTTCGCGCCGGATGCGGGTCGCGGTGGCGACCGACACGGGCCGAACCGCGATGGGTGCGGGCACGGGCTGCGGTGCGGCTGCGCGCTCGGGCGTGAGCTCGGGCTCGATTTGCGCGGGCACGTCGGCCGGCTGCACCAGCGCGACCACGTCCGGTACCGGCGCGATCTCGGCCACCAGCGCGGCGCGCTGGACCAGCACGGGGGGCATGTCGCCGCCCGCGATGTCATGGCCCATGTCGTTCCAGCCCAGGTCGTCGACGGGCGTGGTGTAGCCGGCGAAGCCTTGCGGGCGCATCGCCGGGCGTGCCTGCCCTTTTCGCGCGAGCAGGCTGGATGACAGCGCGGCGAGCTTGCCCATCAGGCGACCCCTCGCCGGCCGAATCCGGCCGCCGCGGTCGGACGCTGCGCCATGCCATGACCGGGCGCGGCAAACACCGTGCGGCGGAAGTTCTTTTCCAGCCGATCGGCGATATAGCTCCACAAGGCGGTGACCTCGGCCGCCGACTTGCCCTTGGGATCGACCTCCATCACGGTCCGCCCGTCGATCATCGACGCGGCGAAATCGGTCCGCTGGTGGAGCGTGATGGGGGCGACGGTGCCGTGCTGCGACAGCGCGACGGCGGCATCCGATGTGATCCGCGCCTTGGGCGTCGCCGCGTTGACCACGAAGATCAACGGCTTGCCCGCGCGTTCGCACAGGTCGACCGTGGCGCCGACGGCGCGCAGATCATGGGGGCTCGGCCGGGTCGGGATGACGATCAGCTCGGCGACCTGGATCACCCCCGAAATCGCCATGGTGATGGCCGGCGGCGTATCGATCACCGCCAGGCGAAAACCCTGCTGACGCAGCACCTCCAGATCGGCCTGCAACCGCTGCACGGTGGTCTGCGCGAAGGCCGGAAACTCCGTATCCCGCTCGTTCCACCATTCGGACAGCGATCCTTGCGGATCGATGTCGATCAGGACGACGGGCCCATGCCCCGCCAATTGGGCTTGCACCGCCAGATGCCCGGACAAGGTCGTCTTGCCCGATCCGCCTTTTTGCGATGCCAGTGCGACCACGCGCATATTGTCGCTCACTCCCCGTTCACCGGTGGCATTGACATGGCCGCACCTAAGAACCGGTTAACGGATCGCTTGCGTGCTGGGCGGGTTGCGCGGCATGATGCATGGCGACAGCTGATGGGGTGGGTGGCATGCGCAAGTTCGGGATGATGCTGGCGGCGGCGATGCTGGTCACCGGCCCCGCCATGGCGGACGTGAAGGCCGGGGTGGACGCCTGGGCACGCGGTGATTTCCGCGCGGCGGTGGAGGAATGGCGCGGCCCCGCCGTCGCCGGAGACGCCGATGCGCAGTTCAACCTGGGCCAGGCCTATAAGCTTGGCCGCGGCGTTCCGCTCGATCCCGCGCTCGCCGAAAGCTGGTTTCGCAAGGCGGCGCTGCAGGGGCATGTTCAGGCGCAGGACAATTACGCGCTCGCGCTGTTCCAGGCCGGTCGCAAGGCGGAAGCCGTGCCGTACCTCGAAAAGTCGGTCGCGCGCGGCGAACCGCGCACCCAGCTCGTCTATGGCACGATGTTGTTCAACGGCGATGGCGTCGCCCGCGATTATCCGCGCGCCTATGCGCTGATGACGCTGGCGTCCCAAAAGGGTCTGAAATCGGCCGGCGAGACGCTGGCGCAGATGGACCAATATGTGTCCGCGCAGGACCGCGAACGCGGCACCGCGCTGGCCGAGCAATATGCCGCCCAGGCACGCGCGACCACGCCGTCCGTACGCTCCATCGCCACCGCCGACGTGCCGCCATCGCGTCCCGGCGCGACCTATCAACCCGCGGACACCAAGCCGGCACCCGTCCCGGCTCCCACCGCCACCCCGCCGGCCTCGCGACCGGCGGTGACGCGTCCCAAACCTGCCGCCGCCCCCACGCCCACGCCGAAACCTGCCCCCGTCGCCGCTGCGACCCCCACGCGCGGCAACTGGCGCATCCAGCTCGGCGCCTTCCGCGACCGCGGCAATGCCGAGGCGCTATGGACCCGCGTCCGCGGCCGCCTGTCGGGCGCCCAGCCCGCCTATGTCGCGACCGGCGGCGTCACCCGCCTACAAGCCACCGGCTTCCCCTCCAAAGCTGCCGCCACCCGCGCCTGCGCCGCATCGGGCACCCCTTGCGTGGTCGTCGCTCCCTGATCTTCAAACTTCCCCTGGCGTTGGGAGGAACTTCGTATCCTCCCCCGTTCACGGGGGA
>DASVUT010000599.1:0-1768 GCA_036386955.1 Sphingomonas sp.
TTGTGCGGATCGGGGATCGGCATCGCCATCGCCGCCAACCGCCACCCCGCCTGCCGCTGCGCTCAGGTCGCCGAGCCGGTGTCGGCACGACTGGCACGGACGCACAACGACGCCAACGCCATTGCGATGGGCGCGCGGCTGATCGGCGACGACATGGCGCGCGCCTGCCTCGAAGCCTTCCTGACCGCCGAGTTCGAAGGCGGGCGTCACCAACACCGGGTCGACAAGCTCGCGACCCTTCCCGCCTCGGAGATCCCCGCATGAGCACGCAGTTCCAGCCGCTTCACGGTGTCCAGCCCGATGGCTTCTTCACCCGCGGGCTTGCCGATGCCGACCGGGCCGTGTTCGCGGGCGTCGAACAGGAAATGGACCGCGAACAGACGCAGATCGAACTGATCGCGTCGGAGAACATCGTCAGCCGCGCCGTACTGGAGGCGCAGGGATCGGTGTTCACGAACAAATATGCCGAAGGCTATCCGGGCAAGCGTTACTATCAGGGCTGCGCCCCGTCCGACGTGATCGAACAGCTGGCGATCGACCGCGCCAAGCAGCTGTTCGGATGCGGTTACGTCAACGTCCAGCCGCATTCGGGCGCGCAAGCTAATGGCGCGGTAATGCTCGCGCTGATCAAGCCCGGCGACACGATCCTGGGGATGAGCCTGGATGCGGGCGGGCACCTGACGCACGGCGCGCGTGCGGCGATGTCGGGCAAATGGTTCAACGCGGTCCAGTATGGCGTCGATCCCGTCACCCACCTGATCGATTACGATGCGGTCGAGGCATTGGCGTTGGAGCACCGCCCCAAGCTGATCATCACGGGCGGATCGGCCTATCCGCGCCAGATCGACTTCGCACGGTTCCGTGCCATCGCGGACAAGGTCGATGCGTTCTTCATGGTCGACATGGCGCATTTCGCCGGCATCGTGGCCGCCGGGCTCCACCCCACGCCCTTCGGCCACGCGCATGTCGTGACGACCACCACGCACAAGACATTGCGCGGCCCGCGCGGCGGCATGATCATGACCAATGACGAGGCGTTGGCCAAGAAGCTGAACTCGGCGGTGTTCCCGGGGCTGCAGGGAGGGCCGCTGATGCATGTCATCGCCGCCAAGGCCGTAGCCTTCGGCGAAGCGCTGGAGCCGCAGTTCAAGGGCTACATCGCCGCGGTGGTGGAGAATGCGAAGGTCCTGGCGGCGACCTTGGCGGAGCGGGGGTGCAATCTGATCGCGGGTGGCACCGACACGCATCTGGCACTGATCGACCTGACTCCGCTCGGCATCACCGGTCGCGACGCGGACGAGGCGCTGGAGCGCGCCGGCATCACCTGCAACAAGAACGGCATCCCCAACGATCCGCTGCCCCCGGTCAAGACCAGCGGCATCCGCGTCGGCTCCCCTGCGGGAACCACGCGCGGCTTTGGCACGGGCGAATTTCGTGAGATCGGGCACATGGTCGCCGATGTGCTGGACGGGCTTCGCACGCATGGTGAAGCCGGGGACCCCGTCGTCGAGGCGAACGTTAGAGAGCGCGTGCGCGCCTTGTGCCTGCGCTTCCCCATCTATCAAGGATAAACACCATGAGCCGATTCGAAGATCAGCTGAACGCGATCCCCTCCACGGTGAAGAACACGCCAGGCCTGGGCAAGAGCATGGCCAAATGGGGCGCGCTGGGTGCCGTGATCGCCATTCCCGTCCCGTTCGTCGGCCCGCCGCTCGGCGCCATCGCGGGCGCGGCCTATGCCTATTGGAAGCGCAAGTAGGTCTGAATG
>DASVUT010000600.1:0-5101 GCA_036386955.1 Sphingomonas sp.
GGCCAACCACGACCGCATCGGCGCGCCCGGCGGCATCGATCAGCGCCTGGCCCGGCGCGATCTCGCCCGCGTCATCGGCGTCCAGCGCCACGACTCCGGCTTCGGGGAACGCCGTGCCAAGCGCGACGGCCAGCGCGGCGATGCTCGCCATCTGGACCTTGCCCGCGCCCGCTCGCAACGCGGCTTGCGCCGTCAGCAACAGCCCGCCCGGCACGCGCATCCCGCCGCCGACCGCCAGCACGCGGCCGCGGCTGTTCTTGTTCTGCTCGCCCAGATGCACGGGCAGCGGGTGATCGGCGCGCCAGCCGGCGTCGATCGGGGTCATGGCGGCGTCAGCCACGCGCGGCGACCTGCGTGTCCGCCTCGACGGTCACATCGGCATCCTCGCGCTCGATCGGCGCGGTGGCGTTGTAGCGGGCGAGCACCAGCCCCCCGTCCCTTCCCGCCGCCGGGTCGTACCGGTATTCGGTGACGCCGCAGTTGGCGACATCGCCCGCGCGGTCGATGGCGAGGATCTGCGCCTCGTCTAGTCCCTCGATGATGTAGCGCAGGCACAGCACCACGACCTGATGCGCGACGATCATCACGCGCCCGCCGGCATGGTGGAGCGAGACCGTGTCCATCACCGATCGCAGGCGAAAGATCACGTCGCACCAGCTCTCGCCGCCGGGGGGCCGGTGGTAGAATTTGCCGAGCAGGCGACGGAACTCGGCCTGTTGCGCCTGGGTGGCGACGATCCCGGCGACGGTCAGCCCGTCGAGGATGCCGAACTCCTTTTCGCGCAAGCGTTCGTCGCTGCAGATCGGCTCTTGCGCGTCGCAGCCGCCATGGTCGCGGAACAGCCGGGCGGTATGCTGCGCGCGGACATAGGGCGAGGAGAGCAGGACGTCGGGACGCGCGTCGGCGGGCTGGTGCGCGAACCAGCGGCCAAGCGCCGCGGCCTGTTCCTCGCCGCGCGGGGACAGGGGCACGTCGACATCGCGCCCCTCGATCGCGATCCGCTCCGCGCCGCTCGCCTGCGCGGCGTCGCGCGCGACGTTCCCCGCGCTTTCCCCGTGGCGCACGATCCAGAGCCGCGCGGGCCAGCGGGTGTTTGGGGCGGTCATGACAGGCTCAAGTCCTGGGAGTGCGTGCGGGTTCCGCGCGGGTCATGTGCCACAGAACGTCGCCGTCACCCGCTCATGCGCCAGCGGCGGCACGGCCAGATGCGCGGCGTCGGGCTGATCCTCATAGGGCCGCGACAACACGTCCAGCAGCGCTTCGAAGGGGGCGAAGTCGCCCTCCAGCGCGGCGGCGATCATCGCCTCGACCTGGTGATTGCGCGGGATGAAGGCGGGGTTGACCGCGTCCATCCTGGCCCGGGCGTCGCCGCCTTCCTCGGCGAGCCGTGCGTGCCAGCGGGGCATCCAGGCGTCGAATGCGGCCGGATCGGCGAACAGCGCGCGGGCGGGCGCGTTGTCGCCGGCGACCGCCGCGCCCAGCGATCGGAAGAACAGCGTGAAATCGACCTCTCCCTCCGCCAGCGCGGTCAGCAGCGTGCCCAGCAGATCGGCATCGCCATCGCGTTCGCTCGCCACGCCGATCTTGGCGAGCATGCCGGTGCGGTAGTGCCCGTCGAACGCGGGCGCGAAGGCGGCGAGTGCTTCCTCCGCCTGGGTCACGGCGGCGTCGGGGTCTTCCGCGAACAAAGGCAGCATCGCCTCCGCCAGCCGCGTGAGGTTCCACTGCGCGATGCGCGGCTGGTTCGCGTACGCGTAGCGGCCCTGGCGGTCGATCGAGCTGAACACCGCGCCCGGATCATAGGCGTCGAGGAACGCGCACGGGCCGTAATCGATCGTCTCGCCCGCGATGCTCATATTGTCGGTGTTCATGACGCCATGGACGAACCCGACCTGCAGCCAGCGGGCGACCAGCGCGGCCTGCGCTGCGATCACCGCACCCAGCAGCGCGCGATAGGGCTGCGGCCCATGCGCCGCGTCGGGGTAATGGCGCGCGATCACATGGTCGGCAAGCAGGCGCAGCGCCTCGGTGTCCTGCCGCGCGGCGAAGAACTGGAAGGTGCCGACGCGGACATGGCTGGCGGCGACGCGGGTCAGGACCGCACCGGGAAGCATGCGATCGCGCGCGACCGCCTCGCCCGTCACCACCGCGGCCAGCGCGCGGGTGGTGGGGATGCCGAGCGCGGCCATCGCTTCGCTCAACAGATATTCGCGCATCACCGGGCCGAGCACCGCGCGCCCATCGCCGCCGCGCGAAAAGGGGGTGCGGCCGGCCCCTTTCAGTTGGATGTCACGGCGGCGGCCGTGCACGTCGATCACCTCGCCCAGCAGCACCGCTCGGCCATCGCCCAGTTGGTGCTGGAAATGGCCGAACTGGTGCCCGGCATAAGCGAGCGCGATCGGATCGGCACCGACGGGCGGGGCCTCCCCCGACAGCATGGCGAACCCTGGCGCGGTGCGCAGCCAGTCGGCATCAATGCCGAGTTCGCCCGCCAGCGCGTCGTTGATCCGGATCGGCGCCGGCTCGGGCGGGCGCGCGGGCGCGACGCGGGCGAAGAAGCGGTCGGGAAGCCGGGCGTAACTGTTGTCGAAAGCGATCATCGGTCACCAACAAATGGGAGCGCGTGGCGGTTGCGCGCGAAACTTTGCACGCGCCCCGGCCGTTGGCGAAGCGACTTCACGTGGGAGGACAGGATGATCGGATCGGCCCTGATCGGCGCGGTAGCCGGGATGCGCGCGATGACGCCGCTGGCGACCGTCAGCGCGGCCACGCGGGCGGGCGAGCTGCCCCAGGCCCCGGGGCTGCTGGCGCACCCGCTGGTGGTGGCGGGAAGCATGGCGGTGGCCGCGGGCGAGATCGCGGGCGACAAGATGAAGACCGCGCCCGACCGCATCGTCATCGCAGGCATGGCCGCGCGGGTCACGACGGCGTCGATCGCGGGCGCCGCGATGGCCACGCGCGACCGCCGCGTGGCGGGTGCCGCCGTCGCCGTGGCCGCGGCGATCGGCGCGGCCTATCTCACCTTCGCGCTCCGCGTACGGGCCATGCGTCGTTACGGGCAGGATGCGACCGGGATGGTGGAGGACATGCTCGCCCTGGGCGGCGCGGCGCTGATCGTGCATACGCTGGCACCCGCAGACGCGAGGCACTAGACCCATCTCCCAAGGGAGACGGGGGTGGTAGCAGCGACAAACACGGTGGAGGCGACGCCCGGACGAGGCGGGCGATGGTACACGCATCTTTATGCTCAGGTGCTCGTCGCGATCGTGCTGGGGACGTTAGTCGGGTATGTGTGGCCGGCCACGGGCGAGGCGTTGAAGCCGCTGGGCGACGGGTTCATCAAGCTGGTCAAGATGATCATCGCGCCCGTCATCTTCCTGACGGTAGTGACGGGGATCGCGGGCATGCGCGCGCTTGGCGAGGTCGGGCGGGTCGCCGGCAAGGCCTTTGCGTATTTCCTCACCGTATCGACGCTTGCGCTGCTGGTCGGGCTCGTCGTCGCCAATGTCGTGCGACCGGGATCGGGGATGAACGTGAACCCCGCGACGCTCGATGCCGGCGCGGTCGCGGATTACAGCGCCAAGGCGCACGAGACCACGCTGACCGGGTTCGTGCTCGACATCATTCCGACGACGATGGTGTCGGCGCTGACCGACGGATCGATCCTCCAGACGCTGTTCGTCGCGATCCTGACGGGCATCGCGCTGGCGCTGGTCGGCAAGCCCGCAGCACCCGTGCTCGACCTGCTCGAACGGCTGGCGCTGGTCGTGTTCCGGATCGTGGGTATCCTGATGCGCGCCGCGCCGATCGGCGCGTTCGGCGCGATCGCGTTCACGATCGGCAAATACGGGGTCGGCAGCCTCGTCAGCCTGGGGGCGCTGGTCGCGACCTTCTACCTCACTTCGCTCTTGTTCGTGCTGGTGGTGCTGGGGGCGATTGCGCGTGCGAGCGGCTTTTCGATTCTGAAGCTGATCGCGTATCTCAAGGCCGAGCTGCTGCTGGTGCTCGGCACGTCGTCGTCGGAGGCGGCACTGCCCGCGCTGATCGGCAAGATGGAACGCGCGGGCTGCGACAAGGGGGTCGTCGGCTTGGTCGTGCCGACCGGCTATTCGTTCAACCTCGACGGGACCAACATCTATATGACGCTAGCCGCCTTGTTCATCGCGCAGGCATGCGGGATCGACCTGTCGTGGAGCGAACAGGCCGCGCTCATGGGCGTCGCGATGTTGAGTTCGAAGGGGGCCGCGGGGGTGACCGGCGCGGGCTTCATCACGCTGGCCGCGACGCTGTCGATCGTGCCCAGCGTCCCGATCGCGGGCATGGCGCTGATCCTGGGGGTCGACCGGTTCATGAGCGAATGTCGCAGCCTGACCAACTTCATCGGCAACGCGGTCGCGACGATCGTCGTGGCGCGGTGGGAAGGTGCGCTCGACCGTGAGGCGCTGGACCGCGCGCTGGGCTAGCGCGGGAAGGCGAGCTGTTCGGCCGCGATCGTCTGCAGTTGGACGGCGACGGCGGGTGCGATGCCGAGCGCGTCGGCGGCTTGTTCGCGCGCGCCCAGCGTGCGGGGATCGACGCCGGTGATCGATCCGAACACGACCAGCGCCTCCAAATAGCTGCCATGAACGCTGGCGTGGTAATGGTCCCACGCCCACAAGTTCACCTGACCAAAGCTCGTCCCGTCATACGGGTTCGGATCGGCGACGTGCCGCGCAAAGGCGCGATTCCAGGCCTTTCCGACAGGGATGACACCCGCCAATCCCGGCGTCGCCGCGCGGGCGCGGTCGGCGGCGGCGTGCAGGTCGTCGGCCATCGCCGACACGGGCTTGCCGTACCAGTGACCTTGTGGGCGATACATCTGGTCGGCGCGCGTCCAGGTCGGCATCAAGAATGTCCGCACGCGCGGATTGCGCGCGCGCAGCATCGCCGCGAACCGCGCCACATCGCGCATATAGGCGGTCGCATCGCCGGGCCTGGCGGGGTCGAGCGTGCTATATTCCTGCAGCACGACGATGTCCCATGGCCGGTCGATCAGCGCGCGGCGCTCGTCGAGGTGCGAGCCCAAGGTCGCTCCGCCGCGGACCTGCAGGCTGACCGCATA
>DASVUT010000601.1:0-5506 GCA_036386955.1 Sphingomonas sp.
TCCCGTCATGATCGACGGAAAAAGCCACATCGGGCCGCGCCATCGCGAGTCGGCGCACCACATCGAGGCACGCCGCATATTCGGCACGCGGGGAGCGCAGGAACTTGCGCCGCGCCGGCACCCGCGCGAACAGATCCTCCACGACGATCCGCGTCCCCGGCGGCACCGCGGCGGGCCCTTCGGCGACTACCGCACCATTATCGACCGCCCGGTGCCAGCCATCGGAACCAGCGACTCGGCTCTCGATCGTCAGCCGCGCCACGCTCGCGATCGACGGCAGCGCTTCGCCCCGGAAGCCCAGCGTCGACACCGCCTCGATCGCTTCATCCGGCAGCTTCGATGTCGCATGCCGCTCCAGCGCGAGCGCCATGTCGGGCGGCGTCATGCCACTTCCGTCATCGACGACCTCGATCCGCTCGGTTCCGCCCCCGGCCAGCACCACCGCAATGCGCGTCGCGCCGGCGTCGAGCGCGTTCTCGACGAGCTCCTTCAACGCACTGGCGGGCCTTTCCACCACTTCACCGGCGGCGATGCGGTTGACCAGATGCTCGGGGAGGCGGCGTATTGACACGACCGCACCCGTAGACCAAGCGAACCCATCCCGCGACCCCGCACGACGGAACCCTCGCCATCGATTCTGCGGTGGCATCGCGGGGTGCATGACGCCACTCGTCGCCACGGATCAACGCCCGATGCCTTTTCCCCGCTTCTTCAAGATGACGTCGCATGACATGGCGATCGACCTCGGCACCGCCAATACGGTGGTGTATGTGCGCGGTCGCGGCATCGTGCTGAACGAGCCGTCGGTGGTGGCGGTGGAGACGATCAACGGCGTCAAGCGGGTCAAGGCCGTGGGCGACGATGCCAAGCTGATGATGGGCAAGACGCCGGGTTCGATCGAGGCGATCCGGCCGCTCCGCGACGGGGTCATCGCCGACATCGACATCGCCGAAGACATGATCAAGCACTTCATCCGCAAGGTCCATGGCGGCAATAGCTGGCCGTGGAGCCGTCCGGAGATCGTGATCTGCGTGCCGTCGGGATCGACCAAGGTCGAACGCCGCGCGATCCGCGACGCCGCCTCGAACGCCGGCGCCAGCCAGGTCTTCCTGATCGAGGAGCCCATGGCCGCCGCGATCGGGGCCGACATGCCGGTGACCGAGCCGATCGGGTCGATGGTGGTCGATATCGGCGGCGGCACGACCGAGGTGGCGGTGCTGTCCCTGCGCGGGCTCGCCTACACCACGTCGGTCCGCGTCGGCGGCGACAAGATGGACGAGGCGATCGTCTCCTATATCCGCCGCAACCACAACCTGCTGATCGGCGAAGCCACCGCCGAGCGGATCAAGATGGAGGTCGGGTGCGCCAAGCCGCCCGCCGACGGTATCGGCAAGGTCATCCACATCAAGGGCCGCGACCTCGTCAACGGCGTGCCCAAGGAGATCCAGATCAACCAGGGCCAGATCGCCGAAGCGTTGGCGGAGCCGGTGGCGACGATCGTCGAGGGCGTCCGTGTCGCGCTGGAGAACACTGCCCCCGAACTGGCGGCCGACATCGTCGATCAGGGCATCGTGCTGACCGGCGGCGGCGCGCTGCTGCAAGGGTTGGACGAGGTGCTGCGCGACGAGACCGGCCTGCCGGTCACCGTTGCCGAGGACCCGCTGACCTGCGTGGCGCTCGGCACCGGCCGCGCGCTGGAGGACCCGATGTTCCGCGGCGTTCTTCAGAACGGTTGATGGTTAGCTGAGCGGAAAGGCGGCGCATGGCGCTTGTCCGGGACCGTCGCACCGGCTTTTCGCGGCGTCGGCAATATGGCCTGTTCTTCGGCTATGTCTTCGCCGTCGTCGGAGTCGCGACCGGCGCGGTGTTGCTCGCGCTCTCCACCCTCAATCCACCCGCGTTCGCCGCGTTCCGGATGGGGGCCGCGGCGGTCACCGTGCCGGTGTCGTCCTTCGCCTCCGCCACCCTGGGGTGGGTGGCCAGCGTCCCCGCCGCGATCGGCGACTGGATCGCCGTTCATTCGCGAAACGCCGTGCTGGAACGGCGGGTCAAGGCGCAGGACGCCGTCCTGCTGCGCGCCCGCGTCATCGCATATGAGAACCGCCGTCTGCGCGCGCTCCTCGCCTTTCGTGACCGCTCGCCCGCGCCTGTCGTCTCGGCGCGCCTGGTAAGCTCCACCGCGTCGAGCGGGCGGCGCTTCGGCCTGCTGAACGCCGGTCGGCTCCACGGCGTTCAGGTCGGCATGCCCGTACGCGGTCCCGTGGGGCTGATCGGGCGGGTCACGGAGACGGGCCCCAACGCCGCGCGCGTCATGCTGCTGGTCGATCCCGAAAGCATCGTCCCCGTCCGCCGCACTCGCGACGGCGCACCCGCCATCGCCGCCGGACGCGGCGACGGCACGCTGGAAATCCGATCGGTCTATACCACCAATGTCCGGTTCCGCGCGGGCGACCTGTTCGTCACCTCGGGCACCGGCGGCCTCTACCCCCCCGGCGTTCCCGTCGCGCGGGTCGACCGCGCCGGCAGCGACACAGTGCAGGCATTCCCCTACGCGTCCCCCGATACGCTCGACGTGGCGCTGGTCGAACGCCCGTTCATGATGCCCCCGGTGCCAGCACGATGACACCCGCCGCGCCCAAGCCCTTTGCCGAGCCGATCCCGCTCGGCCGCGCGCGCGCGATCCCGTGGGTCAGCGTCATGGCGGCGTCCGCGCTCGCCACCGCGCCCGTGGTCGCGGTCCTGCCGCTGATGCCACCGCCTGGGCTGCTGATGCTGCTCGCATGGCGGCTGCTCGCGCGCTATGCGATCAGGCCGTGGGCCGCCGCGCCGCTCGGCTTCTGGGACGATCTGGTCAGCGGCCAGCCGCTCGGATCGGCGGTGCTGCTATGGTCGCTCGTGTTCCTGGCGATCGAGGCGGTGGAGCAGCGTATGGTGTTTCGCGATTTTCGTGTCGATTGGCTCATCGCCGCCGCCGCCATCGCATTCTGCTTGATCGCGGGGCGGCTGATCGCGGTGCGGATCGATGCGCCGTTATGGCCGCTGTTGAGCGTGCAGATCATCGCGACGATCCTCGCCTTCCCCTTCGCCGCGCGCGTGGTCGCGTGGATCGACCGCAAACGGGGCATCGCATGAAGCGCGGCACGCGGATCGTGTCGGAAGCGACGCAGACCTACAGCTTCTCGCGCCGTGCCTGGCTGCTGGGAGCGGCGCAGACCGGCGTTGGTCTGCTGCTGGCCGGCCGGATGGGCTGGCTCGCCATCGCGCAGAACGAGAAATACAATCTCCTGGCCGAATCGAACCGCGTCAATCTGACGCTGTTGCCGCCCCGGCGTGGCTGGCTGATCGACCGGCACGGCACGCCCATCGCCAACAACCGCACCGATTTTCGGGTCGACATCATCCCCGAACGGCTGGAGGACAGCGAGCGCGTGCTGGCGACGCTCGCCCAGCTGCTCCGGCTGCCCCCATCCGAAGTCGAACGCATCCGGCTCGACCTGAAACAGGCCGCCGGGTTCCAGCCGGTTCAGGTCGCGCAGAACATCGACTGGGAACGCTTCGCGGCGGTCAACGTCCGCCTTCCCGACCTGCCCGGCGTCGCGCCCACGCGCGGGTTCGCGCGCGCCTATCCCGCCGGGGCTGCGGTCGCGCACCTGACCGGCTATGTCGGCACGCCGAATGCGGAGCAATATCGCGAGACGCGCGATCCGCTCCTCGTCACGCCGGGGTTCAAGCTCGGCAAGGACGGGCTGGAAAAGACGCTGGAGCCGGTGCTGCGTGGCCGCCCCGGTGCCAAACGGGTCGAGGTCACCGCGCGCGGCAAACCGGTCAAGGATCTCGAAACCCGCCCCGACACGCCCGGCCAATCACTGCGACTGACGATCGATGCCGGTTTGCAGGAATATGCCGCGCGTCGCCTCGGCACCAATTCCGGCTCGGCGGTGGTACTCGATTGCCTGACCGGGGAAATCCTCTGCCTGGTCTCGATGCCGGCCTATGATCCCAACAGCTTTTCCGACGGGATCAGCCAGCTTGAATGGGCGATGCTGTCCGACGACGATCACGTGCCATTGATGAACAAGGTGACGCAGGGACTCTATCCGCCCGGCTCCACCGTGAAGCCGATGAACGCGCTCGCCCTGCTGGAGGCCGGCGTCCCCGCCAACATGAGGGTCAATTGCTCGGGCGCGATGCGTGTCGGTAGCGGCACCTTTCACTGTCACAAGCGCCGCGGCCACGGTGCGGTCGACCTTAAGACCGCCGTCGCGCAAAGCTGCGACATCTATTTCTACGAGATGATCCGCCGCATCGGTTATGATCGGATCGCGCCCGTCGCCCGCGCGATGGGAATGGGGCAGAAGTTCGAGCTGCCCTTCTCCACGCAGCGTTATGGCACCGTACCCGATTCCGCGTGGAAACAGCGCAAATACGATGCGCGCTGGACCGTCGCCGACGGGCTCAACGCGTCGATCGGTCAGGGCTATGTGCTCGCCAACCCGCTGCAATTGGCAGTGATGGCGGCGCGGATCGCCAGCGGCCGCGCGGTGACCCCGACCCTGCTCGCGCACAAGGTCGATCGCAACCCCGCTGTGTTGCCCTATGACCCCGCCAATCTTCAGACGGTGCGCGATGCCATGTTCGCGGTGGTCAACGGCGGCGGCACGGGCGGTGCGTCACGGTTGCTGGTGCCCGGCGTCGCCATGGCCGCCAAGACCGGAACCGCGCAGGTCAGACGGATCACCATGGCGGAGCGTCGCGGCGGCGTGCTGCGCGACTCGCAGCTTCCCTTCAAGCTCCGCGATCACGCGCTGTTCATCAGCTATGCGCCGGCAGACAAGCCGCGTTATGCCTCGGCGATCGTGCTCGAACATAATGGTCACATGATCCGCAACCTCGATACGCCGCTCGTCGGGCGCGACATCATGACCTATCTGCTCGACCGCGACCGCGCGATGGCATCGCTCGCGGAGTTCGAGCCGACCTGGGGCGGCGACATTCCCACGCGCATGGCGGCGCAGGAGGCCGCGTACCGCGCCGCCCGCAATCCGCCGCCCGCCTCCGCGGCCACCCGCACCGACACCGCCGTGCCGTCCGACGCACCCGCGGTGGAGCGCGCCACCGATCTCGCCAACGAAAGCCAGGCCGCGACGGGACCGACCGTCGCCGAAGACCCGGTAGCCGAAGGCGGCTCCGACGAACGCGCGTCCCCGGTTCCTGCCCCACCCCAGCTATGAGCGGCCGGAGCATCATCCCGGAGCCCGTCGCGCTTCTCGCCTGGCGCGCGCTCCTGCCGGTGCTGGGGCTCGGCTGTTTCGGACTGGTGGTGCTCTACTCGGCGGCAGGCGGCAGCCTTCACCCCTGGGCGCTCTCGCAAGGCGTGAAGTTCTTCGCCTTCCTCGGCGGTGCCGTGATCCTGTCCTACGCGCCGCTCGACTGGTTCAAGCGCCTCGCCTTTCCTGGCTATGCCGCGCTGCTCATCGCCCTTCTCCTGGTCGAGATGCTGGGCGCG
>DASVUT010000602.1:0-2329 GCA_036386955.1 Sphingomonas sp.
GCGGCTGCTCTCTCAGCCCACCGAGCTCCAGGTGCTGACCGCCGCGCAGGAGGCGGCCGAGGCGGCCCGGGTGATTCCCCCGGCGCGACGCATGTCCTTCTTCGAGGAACTCCAGAAACGGATGAGCGAGGCGGGGTGTGATCAGGCGCTGGTGGACTGGCTCCACCAGCAACCGGTCCTTGAGGACGCGGGCCTCGCGGCGGGCAGCGTCTGGTATCGCTTCACCGATGGGATAGGGGGCCTCGTGCACTGCCACTGAGGCCACTGCCGGGCGCCCGAAGAAGGTGTCAAGGAACTCGCCCCGGCTCCACCCCCCGCTTGAGAGAGGCCGCACCCGCGTGTTCTGGTGCCGGTTCCACCGCGAGACGTGACACACATCCAGTCCATGAGGTGAGCGACTCATGTTCAAACGAGCAGAAGCGATGATGACCTTGGTTTTTCTAGTCGGCGGGATCGTCGGCTTCACGCCGACGGAGACGAGAGCGGCGGGAGCGAATCTCACCGTCAATCCCGGCTTCGAACAGAACCTGAGCGGATGGACGAACTGGGGAGGCGTGAGCGTCGTCACGAGTCCGGTAAGCGGCGGCGCGAAAGCCGCCCGGATGGGACCCGGCGAAAGCGGCGCTGGCCAGCTCGTCGAAGGCGTTGGTCCGAACGCAAACTACGTATTGAGCGGAAGTGGAGCGGTAAGCAACAGCAACGAAATCGCGATCATCGGCGTCGATCTGATGGACGCGAACGGCGCGAAACTGCCGAACGGCAAGTTCGAACTCCGCTTCGACGGAGTCAGTTACACGAAGAAGTCGCTTGCCTTCACGACCGTTCCTGGCACCGCGAAGATCCAGATTTATATCTACAAGAATCCGAACGTCGGCGGGTATGCCTATACCGACGATATCTCCTTGTCGTCCGTATTGAACGACCTGCCCAACGGCGTGAAGGCGATGTGGGTATGGGATCTGGCGGACACAGCCACCGCCGCGAAGCGCGGCGAGATGATCAGCTTCAGCCTGACGAAGGGCGTCAATCTGCTGTATCTCTACACGGGGAACGCCCTGGTCACCTATCCGGACCGCTATCGCGCGTTGATCGCGCTCGCTCATGCGAACGGCATCCGCGTCGAAGCGCTCGACGGTCAATCCGACTGGGTGCGCAGCGCGAATCATGGCTACCCGCTCGAACGCATCCAGCAGGTGATGAGCTATAACGCCGCTTCGGCGGCGAATGAGCGGTTCGACGGCATTCATCACGACAACGAGCCGCATACGCTGCCAGACTGGGAAACGAACAAGCAGTCGCTCGGCTCCGATTATGTCGATCTGGCGCGCAAGTCCGTCGGGCTGCTGCGCAGTGGCGGTTCGCCGATGACCTACTCGGGCGACATCCCGTTCTGGTACGACACGGTGACGATGACCTACGCCGG
Organism: Sphingomonas sp.; assembly: GCA_036386955.1. Lineage (GTDB taxonomy): Bacteria > Pseudomonadota > Alphaproteobacteria > Sphingomonadales > Sphingomonadaceae > Sphingomonas. Next base: position 1,424 of record DASVUT010000602.1, read on the forward strand.
CGCCACCAAGGAGTTGTACAAACATATCCTGGACGTCATGGATTATGTAACGCTCATGGACTATCGCGATTACGCGGAAGGCGCGGACGGCATCATCCAGAACGGCGCCAACGAAATCGCCTACGGCAGGACTCTCGGCAAGAAGGTGGTGCTCGGCGTGGAGACCGACAATGTGACCGGCGATCCGGAATACGTCACCTTCTATCAGGAAGGCGAAGCATTCATGAACGCGGAGTTGGCGAAGGTGAACGCTTATTACGCGGCTTCGCCCGGTTACGCGGGATACGCCGTGCATTATTATACCACTTACAAGACCATGATGCCTTGACTTGGAAGACCCGGACGAGCGCGGTGACATGACCATCGCGCAACCTGGCGACGGGTTTGGGGGCCGCCCCTCCTTGTCCTTGTCCTTGTCGCCTGGGGCAAGGGCGGGTTCTGGAGCGGTTGGCGGCGCGGGTTGGCGCGATGCGCGGCGCCCCGCTCCTCACGAGTCCTTCAGCCCCTCGGCCGGCGGCTAGCGCGAGTACGCGACCACCCAGTCGATGTACACGTGCCCCTGCACATGGTTGGGCACGTCTCCACCCGTGTGCGACGCCGTCTGGAAGACCCAGTTGTGCGGCGTGGACGCGACCTGCGCCGGGTCGGTGACCTTCGCGACGACCACACCGTCGAGGGAATAGGTCACGGACCCGGGCAGCCACTCGATGGTGGCCGTGTGCCAGTCCGTCCACTTCCCCAGTCCCGACTTCACCAGGTAGTTCTGCTCCGGATTGCTGCCGACGCGGTGGTGGTACAGGTTCAGACTGCCCTCGTACGAGCCCTCGGGGAAATCCATCTCTCCCTCCGCCCACACCTGCGAGCTCGGCCAGAGCTGGAACACGCCGCCGTAGCCGGGCATCGCCG
>DASVUT010000603.1:0-3088 GCA_036386955.1 Sphingomonas sp.
GACCAGCCAGCTATATGCCTGAAACGGCGCGTGCGGGGGATTGGCGAGGACGAGGCCCGACCCGTTCAGCGGGATCCACGGCCCCGCGATCCGGTCCGCGACCATGCCGTACAGGCCGTTCGGCCCGGTAGGTCCGGTCGGCGCGAAGACCTTTCGCTGGGTCGACCAGAACAGGTAATAGCGCCCGGCGTGGACGATCACGTGCGGGCGTTCCAGTTCGTTGTTGAGCCCATCGGCCGACACCAGCGGCGCGCCCAGCGTCCAGCGACCGTCGATCCGCTCGACCAGGCCGACGGCACCGTTCCAGTCGGAGTGGGACTGGGCGAGCGATCCCGTGAACAGGATGTATTCGCGGTCGTCGGCGGGATCGCGGAAATAGGCCGGGTCGCGAAACGCCTTGATCGTGCCGAGTGCGCCGCCGCCGGCCATGTCGCGCATGAAGTGGGTGCCGTCCGGCGCGACGATCTCGCGCGGGGCGGACCAGCGCACGAGCACGGGCCCGTCATCGTCCGCCAGTTCCGCCTCCGCCTCGAACAGCCGCTGCTCGAACCCGAGTTCGGCTTCGCCGCGCCGGCCGGCCGCGGTGAAGTAGAGCGTGACGGTGCGTGCATCGGCCCCGATCACCGCCGAACCCGACCATTCGCGGCTGCCGGGCGACCAGCCGTCGGGCAGAAGATTTCCGCGGTCGCGCCATTCGTCGCCGACGCGGTGCATTAGTCGGATGCGGGCCAGCGCGTGACGATCATCGGGGTTGGGAAGTGCTGGCGACGACAGCAGCATGAACAGCGTCCCACCGTCGATGACCGCGGCATGACCCGCCTGATCCTGCACGGGCCAGAAATCCCACAAATCCACGCCTGGGATCAGCGGTTCGACTTCGGCGCGCGTGATCGGGGGGGCCGGCGGCGGGGGCTGCTGATCGATGGCGGCCACCATGGCGGGCGACCATTGGCTGGTGCTCATGTTCACATCGCTCGAATGAAAAACGGTCCGGGTCACGCCGCGGTGGCGCGCCCGGACCCAGTGGGGGAGACGATCAGAAGTCGAACCGCAGCGATGCGGACACCGTGCGCCCGTTGATCGAACGCGCGCGGATGACGCCGTTGAACCCTTGCGCGATGCTGCCTTCCTCGGACTCGGTGAAACCCTCGACATCGAACAGGTTGTTCGCGTTGAGCGAAAGCTGGACGCGCTCGAAGGGCCGGAACGCGACGAACGCGTTGACCTGGGTGAAGCCGGGCAGCTTCAGGGCATTGTTGTCCTGCGCGAAGCTGTCGGTGGTGCCGACTATGTTGGCACCGATCGTGAAGCGTTCGGCGTCGAATTGCGGCGTGATCTGATAGATGAACTCGGCTTGGCGACGTGGGCGATTGCCGACCACCGCCGGGTTGAGGACGTCGCTGGTGATCTCCGAATCGGTGTACGTGCCGCCTGCGGTGATCGAGTAAGGGCCGTAGCGGTAGGAGCCTTCGAGCTCGATGCCGTACGCCCGGTATTCGCGGTCGAAGAAGCGCTGGGTGGTGGCTTCGAAATTCTGTTCCTCGGTCCGCGCCCAGAAGCCGGTCGCGTAGAGGCGCAGGCCCGACGCCTGATATTTCACGCCGACTTCCGCCTGGCGCACGAAATCGACAGCGGCACCCGGATCCACCAGACCGCCGTCCGTCGTGCGGACGGCCGGCCCGAACAACAGCCGGTCGGCATTCGCCCGACCGCCACGGCTGTAGCGGCCGAACACCGCGAAATCGTCGGTCAGCCGGAAATTGGCACCCAGCGAATAGGAGACATAGTCATAGTCGTAATCGACCGGCGCGGGTGTCGTCAGCGGAATGAACCCGACCTGCTGCTCAGGCGAGGGCCGCGCGGTGCCGTCGGGGTTGAGCGTTCCCGGCTGGATCACGCCGTCGCCATTGATGTCGCGGCTGACGATGCCATTCCGCCCGCCGCCGAGGTCGGCCCCCGCGACCGAGCCTTGCGCGTCGCCGAAGTCGTAGCGGATGCTGCCGTCCAGCGTCAGTCGCCCGGCGTTGAAGCTCAGGGCGGCAAAGGGCGCGTTGGTGTTGTAGTCGATGTCGTAATTGCGGCGGCAGCAATTGCCGAAGAAGCGCGCGCTATACCCGTAGAAGCCGTTCTGCGTGACCAGCTGTCCGGCGGCGTTGCGCACGTCGAGCAGCGCCGCATTGCCGCCGCCCCGAACCTCCAGCAGCGCCGATGTCCACAACCAGTCGGTGTCGACGGTCTGGCGCGACTTGTAGAAGCCGGCGGTCGCGACCAGCGTGTTGGCCCCCAGCGCGAACTCCTTGGACAGGCGGATGTCGTTGGTGACATTGTCCAGGCTGTTCAGCGCCACGTCGAACACGACGATGTTGGCGACCAGCCCCGTGGGCGCGAATGCCTGCCCGGCCAGCGGACCATTGGCATAGGCGATCGATGCACCCGGGCCACCCAGTGACGTGGCCGTGCCGGCACCGCTGTTGATCCCGCCCGGAAAAGGCGATGTGAAGCCACCCGAAATGTCGGAGAAGCGGAACCGTTCGGTCAGCGTCAGCCCCTCGGCGACCTCGAACTCGGTTTCGAACCCGAAGGATTTGACGATCGGGCGCTGGCCATTGCGGATGTCGCGGCTCACGGGATTGTTGTTGCCGTCGAGCGTGACGTTGCGGGTGAAATAGCGCGAATGCAGCGTGTCCCCGTTGATGTCGAAACCGGGCACGTTGCGGTAGCGAGGGTCGGCGTCGCTGCCCGTGACCTGAACCGGGTTGGGCAGATAGCCGATCGCCTTGTCGTCCAGATATTTGCCGAAGAAGCGGATGTAGCCGCCGTTGAATTCCTTGGTGATGTTGAGCTTGATCTGACCGCCCTTGTTGGCGTCGTACCCGGCGCGGCGCGGCCCTTCGCCCTGGCGGTAGAAGCCGCCGACGTGGAAGCGCAACGTATCGGACAGCTTGGCACCGTAGTCGAAGTCCACCCGGTATTCGTCGTAATCGAGCCCGACACTGCCCTGCACCGACCCGCCTTCGGTCTCGCCGGTCTTGGAGATGAGGTTGATCACGCCGCCCGGCGAATTGGACGCGAAGGTCGACGCCGAACC